>NZ_JBHTSW010000027.1:0-71040 GCF_042794945.1 Rhodococcus sp. NPDC056506
TCGCAGGGAATCATGTTGTACGAGTTGGCGTCTGTGCAGGGGTCGCTCGAGGATGCGTTCATGAAGTTGACCGGAGACGATGTCCAGTACCACGCATCCGGTATCGATCCGGGCGCCGGTGCACACCAAGCAAATGCACACCACGCAAACACACAGCACGCTATGGGAGGTGCACTGTAATGGCTGTTCTCAGTGCTGAACGTATCAAGATCACCACGACCAAGTCGCCGCTGTGGTGCACGATCACAATCATCATCCTAGGGTTGGGCGTCGCCTGGATGATCGGGCGTTCGTCGAGTTCGAGCATTCAGGCGTACAACGATGAAGCTGCATCAGGAACTCCTGATTTCGAGAAATTCCTCCCCACGTTCAACGACGCGGGACTAGGAGTATCCGGATTCGGCGTCATGGTCCTGATGATCATGGCGGCGCTCGCGATCACCAGCGAGTACCGCTTCGGCATCATCCGTACTACCTTCCAGGCTATCCCGAGTCGGGCTTCGGTTCTGATCGCCAAAGCCGGCCTGATCGGGGCTTTCGGCGCGGTACTGTCCTTCGTTCTCATGCTCGGCGCGGTATTCATCACCAAAGCTGCTGCAGGATCTGAAGGTTCCACCAATCTGGCACTCGACAACGCCGATGCCTGGCGCGCCGTTTACGGCGTACCGATCTTCGCGTTCCTCTGCGTCGCCCTTGCTATTGCCGTCGGAGCACTCCTTCGTCAGTCCGCCGGCGCCATTGCACTACTGCTGCTGTGGCCGCTGCTCATCGAGAGCCTGTTCGGCATGTTCGGATCCTTCGGCAGAAACGTCACACCGTTCCTCCCGTTCGCCAATGCCGACCACTTCCTCTCTTCGGGTTCGAGCACCAATTTCCATTGGGGCCCTTGGGGAAGCCTGTTCTACTTCGCAGCATTTGTGCTGGTGATATTCGGAATCAGCATCGCCGTCGTCAACAAGCGCGACGCCTGACCGAGTCACGAACTGACCGAGTCACGAACTGACCAAGACCGAAACTGGCCGCACCGGAGCCCTTCCGGTGCGGCCAGTTTCGCGTTGACAGAACCCACAGCGCTTGTCGATCACGCCAAGGAACAGGGCACGAGCGGGTTCGCGTCACTCTGCCCCGTGCACGCGGCACCTCGAAAGAAGACCTGGTCGAGTTCCTGGCCGACTGACATCACGCATCAGCGTTCGAGTTGCGCGGCAAGATCTTTCATCCAACCCAGGAATGCCTGCGGGCCGTCGAACTGGACGCCGTCGACGGCGGCAACTTCTGGTGCAATGTCATCGCCCTTGACCACCAGCGCTTCTCCCCCGAATGCGATGGCCGCCGCAAATGCTGGTAGATCGCCGCGGTCGTCTCCCGCGTACGCAACGACGTCGACTCCCGCGGCCTCGATCGCACGAAGAAGACCTGTCCCCTTGTCCTCCTTGACCGGTGGGCGCAATTCTTCGACCAGCTTGCCGGGCTCACGATGCAACCCGGTCCGGCTCGCGATTTCTGTTGTCGCTGCTTCCACCAGGCGCTGCGCGGCCGCTCGATCTGCAGCCCGACGCCAATGCACGGCCACCGCAAGGCCTTTGCTCTCGACATGGATGCCGGGAACTGCCTGAGAATCGAACAAGCGGCGCAGGTCGGCTTCTGCTTCAGCGACGGCATCACTGAACGCCGCGACGGCCGGAAGCACCTCGATTCCGTTGTCCGTCCAGGTCTCGACACCGTAGGAACCCATGAGTACAACCGAATCCAGACTCAGCCGTTCTCGCAGAAACGACACCGGCCGCCCCGAAAGCAGGCCGACTACACCGAGGTGTTTCGTCAGAGTCGCGAGCACGTCCTCGGCGCCGGGCAGGAGTGCACTCGCCGACGGATCATCGACGATGGGTGCAAGCACACCGTCGAAATCCATCACCAGTCCACAGCGAGCTGGATCGGACGTGAGTCGGAGGATGACGTCCGCAGCGGTTCGCATGGTTCGAGTGTGCCAAATCGATCGCACCCGCAATACCAACACCGGATCCGAATGTAATCTCCGCCACTTCGTCCAAGTTGTCTGGATGCGATGGCGAACTCGCGTTCTCTCCCTGCAAGGGCGGACTGTGGTCCGATACAGTTCTCACGACGCTTACCAACTGGGGGGGTAATGATGAGCGAATTGACTGTCGTCACTGACGACATCCGTAAGTACGGCTCGACGTCGGCCGAAGCTGCAGGACACATCGCGCAGGCCGCCGTCGTCGATCTTGGCGCCAACATCGCGGCAGTCGCACCGGCCGTTGGCCCCGTCGGGATCGAATTTCTCGAAGCATTCGCGCGCGCTCAGGCCGCGCACACCAAAGACGTTGCAGCACTCGCTACGTTCTACGCCGGTAATGCCGCAACTGCCGGTGCAGCCGCGCAGGCCTACGACACGACAGATCATGCAATCGCGTCAGATCTGACCGGCGCGGCTGGATCGACGAGTGTGACAGCGTGAACACCGATCGCGTCAATACCGATCGCGTCAATACCGAAGTCGACTCGACGACGGTCCTCGACCTCCTTCAAGGTGGTGCGCCGGACCCGGCAATGGCCTTGTCTGCGCTCGGGGATCTCTCGGACCTGCTCGCGTCACTTCCGACCCTGCCGTCGATGCCGAGCTTCCTCGTCAGTCCACAGGCCCCGGCACTGCCGAACAACGCGGTCGACTCGATGCTCGCCGGCATACCGGTTCCGGCGCTCCCCGGAATCGAAGATCTGTTCGCGCCCCTGATCGAACTCGGGAAGAGTCTCGGCACAGGCGCTTTTGCCGGCATCGATCCCGTCGGCATCTTCAACCAGGCGTCCACGCTGATCGACCAAGCCATGGGACTGTCCGAAAGCGCGGTCGCCGAGGTGGGGCAGACATGGAACAGCACCGGCAGTGACGCCGCGACCGAACTGTCGCGATCCGCACAGAACAGCGGCGCAGAATTGAGCGAACGCGGAACTGCGATATCGAAAACCACTGCTGCCGCCGCGGAATCGGTGCAGCGAGGCAATGCAAATCTCGCGGCGATCGCCCAGTCCTTCGCCGCCACGGTTGCGGCTGCTGCACCGATCGCGTGGACACCACCCGGGCAGGCGATGTTGATTGCCTCCGCAGCTGAACACATGCAGGCAGCGGTCGCGGCGGTGACGCAGACTCGCGGCGAAATGCTCGGGCACACCGCTGCCATGAACGCCCTTGCCGGGTCGATCCCGGTTCCGACTCCACCGATCAGTGAGGCGCTCGCCAACCTTGCCGCTCCGGAGGCATTCGCCGACGCCGCCCGCCGGATCACCCAGCCTCTGTCGGCATCGACCGCATCCATGTCACAGTCACCGGCATCGATCAACGCTGGCGACGCACGGTACTCCACTCACCCCGGCACTGATGCAACTCGGACCTCGGCAGCGCAGGCAGGCGCCGGACTTCCGGCCGGCGTCGAGAAGCTCTGGGGCACAGGCAATTCGTCGGCGTCACTCGCAGCCGGTGGGTCGCCGTCACCCGGTGCGACCGCGAGCTCCGGCGGAGCGTGGGTGGGCGGGAACGGCGCGAGCGGTGGAACGATGAGAGGCGCAGCGGGAGTTGCTGCAGTTCAACCGGTTCCGGTAGCAACGCCCGGCCTGGGTGCAATATCTTCGGCGGTCGGAGGCGGAAATATGACGCCCAGCGGAATGATGGGCGGCGGACCTCGCGGATCGCGAGACGACGAGTCGTCACGCACCACTCCGGGGTATCTCGTCAATGCCGGCGACGAAAATTCGATGGTCGACGATTTACCGATGGTGTCGCCGCCCGTGCTCGGCGCCGAGGATCCCGATCAGTACCTGTTCCGAGATCTCTGATCAAGACAAACCTCAGACGAAGCCCAACTCCCGCACCGCCGCGCGCTCCTGCTCCAATTCGCTGACGGACAGCTCAATCCGTTCGCGTGAGAAGTCGTCGATCGAGAGGTCCTGAACTATGGCGAATTCACCACCGGCACAGGTCACCGGGAAGGACGAGAACAATCCTTCGGGCACTCCGTAGGAACCGTCCGAACACACGGCCATCGATACCCAGTCATCCTCGGCAGTACCGATCACCCAGTCGCGGACGTGGTCGATCGACGCACTGGCTGCGCTTGCCGCAGAGGACGATCCACGCGCAGCGATGATGGCTGTGCCTCGCACCTGAACCGTAGGGATGAAATCGTTCTCCACCCAGTCGCGATCGTCGATCACCGCGAGCGCAGGCTTACCCGCGACGGTCGCATGGGACAGATCCGGGTACTGCGTCGCCGAATGGTTTCCCCAGACGGATACTTTGCGGACCGACGACGCACGAACGCCGGTCTTCTTCACCACCTGCGCGATCGCTCGGTTGTGGTCGAGACGCGTCAGTGCACTGAACCGAGTGTCCGGCACATCCGGTGCGTTGTTCATCGCGATAAGTGCGTTGGTATTGGCCGGGTTTCCCACGACCAGCACCTTGACGTCCGAGGCTGCGTTGTTGTTGATCGCCTTCCCGTGCGCTGTGAAAATCGCGCCGTTCGCGCTCAGCAAGTCGGCGCGCTCCATCCCCTTGCTCCGCGGACGCGCACCGACCAGCATGCCGATGTTCGCGCCGGAGAAGGCGACGTCGGGATCGTCGGTGATGTCGATGGAGCTCAGCAAGGGAAATGCGCCGTCCTCGAGTTCCATCGCAACGCCTTCGGCAGCGGACACAGCGGCGGGAATCTCGAGCAGTCGAAGTTTGATCGGGACGTCCGCGCCGAGCATCTCCCCCGCAGCTATGCGGAAAAGCATGCCGTATGCGATCTGACCCGACGCTCCGGTCACCGTGACGGTTACGGGCGCAATACTCATTGCCGACTCCTCACCTGCCGTTTTCACGACTGTCCGTTCTACAACGCTGTAAGAACGGTTTCCACGCTAGTCGAGTAATCCGGCCACTTCGTGGTCTGTCAGTGTGGTTCTCGGCACTCGTCCCTCCGCCGTCACGAGTTCGACGGCGCGATACAGCGGACGCTCGGCCAGTCCGGCGCCGCGGGCTTCGGCACGCAACTGTTCGATCAGCACCGAGGACAACGCGGCAGCCGGTACCAACTCGCTGGCAGCGAGGGCGTCGGCGAGCTTGCGGAGTGCAAGGATCTCCAACTCGCGCCCGCCTCCTGCCGTGTACAGCGCGAGCGGTATCCGCACGGTGGACCGTCCGTCGCCGAGTGTCAGGCTGACCTCGCTGATCCGGCCGGATCGCACCGTCAACGCCGCCGTGAGTACCTCGGCCACGTCGACGTCGTTGGTTCGAAAACCAGCTTGCGCACGAACCCTGTTGCCGTACAACGTGATGTGTCGGCGCAGCGTCATCAGGATCGCCAGTGACGTCGGCACCGCGATGACGGCACCGACGATCACTCCAACGGTCGCCGTCGAGAACACACCGACGATCAACCCGACGACCACACCGAACACCACGACAACAACGGCGAACTTCTTCAGCCGCGGCGCGATCAACGCCACGGGAACCAGATCGAGTGAAACCGGTTCGGCCTCAGTGCTCAACGAGATCCCCGAGCTTGTCGACAACCTGGTCGAGCGCCACCGTCTCCTGCTCACCTGTTGCCAACTGTTTGACAACGACAACGCCCTCTTCGAGCTCACGCTCGCCGAGAACCAATGCGATTGCGGCACCCGAACGATCAGCTGCTTTCATCGAGCCCTTCACGCCACGATTTCCGTACGCCAGGTCGACACGAATTCCGTTGGCACGCAACTGATGTGCGATCTTCACCAGTGCCGCCTTCGCCTCGGCGCCCATCGGCACACAGAAGACATCGACACGTGCCGGTGGTGCAACCGACTTTCCCTCGGCTTCGAGAGCGAGAACCGTGCGGTCGACGCCGATTCCGAACCCGATCCCCGAGAGCGGCTGTCCGCCCAGTTGTTCCATCAGACCGTCGTAACGACCACCGCCGCCGATTCCGGACTGCGCGCCCAGTCCGTCGTGCACGAATTCGAAGGTTGTCTTGGTGTAGTAATCGAGGCCGCGAACCATGCGCGGGTTGACGACATAGGGAACGCCCAAGGCATCCAAGTGCGCGAGCACCTCGTCGAAGTGGGCCTTGCAGCTCTCCGACAGGTGATCGAGCATGAGCGGTGCGCCCGCAGTCATCTCACGTACATCCGGGCGCTTGTCGTCGAGCACCCGGAGCGGGTTGATCTCCGCGCGTCGACGCGTGTCCTCGTCGAGCGGAAGTGCAAAGAGAAACTCCTGCAGCAGTTCGCGGTACTGCGGTCGGCAGGTGTCGTCGCCGAGAGAGGTGATTTCGAGGCGGAAGCCGTCGAGCCCCAACGACCGGAATCCGGCGTCGGCGATCGCGATGACCTCAGCGTCGAGTGCGGGATCGTCGATCCCGATGGCCTCGACGCCGACCTGCTGCAACTGACGGTAGCGACCGGCCTGCGGGCGCTCGTAGCGGAAGAACGGGCCCGCGTAGCTGACCTTGACCGGCAATTGTCCACGATCGAGGCTGTGCTCGATGACGGCACGCATGACGCCTGCGGTTCCCTCGGGACGCAACGTCACCGAACGATCGCCACGGTCGGCGAACGTGTACATCTCTTTGCTGACGACGTCGGTGGACTCGCCGACGCCGCGCGCGAACAAGCCGGTGTCTTCGAAGATCGGCAATTCGATGTGGCCGTACCCGGCCAACCTGGCGGCGCGCGTCAAACCGTCACGAACGGCGACGAATTCGGCTGACTGCGGCGGAACGTAGTCCGGAATGCCCTTGGGTGCAGAGAAGGTGCTGGCTTTACTCACGAGAGGTACTTTTCCTTATTCTTGTGCGCTGAGTCCAACGAGAAACGGGTTCGAGCTTCGCTCGGCGCCGATCGAACTGTTGCCGCCGTGCCCGGGCAGGACCACTGTCTCGTCACCGAGTACCAGTAGCTTGCGGGCGATCGAGGCGAGCAACTGCTCGTGATTTCCGCCGGGCAGGTCGCTGCGCCCGATGGAACCCTGGAACAGGGTGTCACCGGTGAACGCCAAGTCCACGGGTCCGGACTCGGTGTTCGCCTGGGTTCGGAACACCACGGATCCCTGCGTGTGCCCGGGTGTGTGGTCGACGACGAACGTCATTCCGGCCTCGGTGATCTTGTCTCCGTCGGCCAGTTCGATCACCTCGTCCGGCTCCACGAACGTCATGCCTTGAATGAACTCCTTCATCGTCGGGCCGATCCCCCGTGCCGGATCGCTGAGCATGTAGCGATCCTCGGGATGGATGTACGCGGGTACGGAATACCGCTCACAGACCTCGCGGGCCGACCACACGTGATCGAGATGACCGTGTGTCAGGAGGACCGCGTTGACCGTCATGTCCTTCGAGTCGAGATATTCGAAGAGCGGCTCGGCCGCATCCTGCCCCGGGTCGACGACTACGCATTCGCACGCGTCGTCCTGGGCGAGTATGTAGCAGTTGGTTTGGAACATCCCGGCCGGAAAACCAGTGACGAGCACGGGGGCAACTCCTCTTCGAAGGGCGGAAACGAACAACACGGTGTCGGTTACAGCCTAAGCTGCTGCCCCGCCAGTAAGTTCTCAGGTTGCAATGGGAGACTCTGACGACGAGTAGAGCCGCCTGCCGAAGCCGACCCCAGGGTGTCGCTCGGCCGGCCGACCACGATCCACCCGCGATACGGAGGACTACAGCAGTGCCGAGTAACGAGCAACGCCGCGAGGCGGCGAAACGCAAGCTCGAGCGTCAGCTCGAACGTCGCGCAGAACGTGCCCGCAAGCGCAAGCAGATGACGATAGCCGGAACTGCACTCGGCGTGGTTGTCGTAGTCGGTGTCGTCGGCGGCCTCATCTGGCTGAGCAACCGCAGCGACGACGACGCGAACACCACCAACACTGCAGCCGACGACTCGAGCCTCACGCCGCAAACTGCGGGTGCGATGCCGGCCGGTCTGTCGACGCCACTTGCCGACACGGTTTCCTGCTCCTACCCGGCGGACGGTGCTACTGCGTCCAAGGCCAACAACCCGCCTCGTACCGACGGCATCCCCACCACCGCCCCGGACGCGACACCGAGCATCAGCGTCGAGACGTCACAGGGGAACATCGGGCTCACGCTCGACGGAACGAAGTCTCCGTGCACGGTGAACAGCTTCGTGAGCTTGGCGCAGCAGGACTACTTCAACGACACCACCTGCCACCGCATGACGACCAGCCCCACGCTCCAGGTTCTCCAGTGCGGCGACCCGTCGGGAACCGGCACCGGCGGCCCGGGATACGGATTCGACAACGAGTTCCCCACCACGGCGTACGCCACCACCGACCCGGCAGCGCAAGAGGCAGTCACCTACGCGCGCGGCACGGTTGCAATGGCAAACACCGGGGCACCCGGTAGCAACGGCAGCCAGTTCTTCCTCGTCTACGGCGACTCGCAACTCCCGCCGCAGTACACGGTTTTCGGCACGATCGACGAGACCGGTCTCGCCACTTTGGACAAGGTCGCGGCCGGCGGATCGACGCCTGAGGGTGACGGCAAGCCGAATCTGACCACCGACATCAAGACAGTAAGGCTCGACTGATGCGACGTAATCCTGTGATGCGCTTTCCCGTAGCTATTGCCGCTGCAAGCGCCGCGGCGCTGCTTCTGGCTGGTTGTTCCAGCGATTCCGGTAGCTCGGACTCGCCGTCCAGCACCTCCAAGGCGAAAACGACGACGGCTGCCATGCCGCCGCTCGACATGTCACAGTTCGACGCACTCCCGCCTGTCCCGACTCCGGCATCGGCGACCGTCGACTGCTCGTACCCGAGCGCAGCAGGTGCAGCAAAAACCGTCAATCCGCCGAGCTCCACGGGCGTATCCACCGAGGGAACCGTAAACGTCGCGCTCACGACTACGGCCGGCCCGATCGGGATGGAACTGAACCGCGCAGAAGCCCCCTGCACGGTCAACAGCATCGTGAGCTTGACCGAGCAGAAGTACTTCGACGACACCCCGTGCCATCGACTCGTCACCACACCCGGTCTACAGATCCTGCAGTGCGGCGATCCCTCGGGCAAGGGCACGGGCGGACCCGGCTACGGCTTCGACAACGAGTACCCGACCACTGCCTACCCGGCCAATGATCCGGCACTCTCCTTGCCTGCCGTCTACCCCCGCGGCACGCTGGCAATGGCCAACTCAGGTGCCCCGGGCAGCAACGGCAGTCAGTTCTTCCTTGTCTACGAGGATTCGGTCTTGCCGCCCAACTACACGGTCTTCGGAAAGATCGATGACGCCGGCCTGGCGACGATCGAAAAGATCGCGGCCGACGGCGACGACGGTGGCATGGGCGCAACCGGCGGCGGTGCACCCAACACCCCGATCACCATCGAGACTGCAGTAGTCGCCTGACCCCCTGTGCGCCTTTATTAACCGCCCGCGGTTAATAAAGGCGCACAGCAGTTTACGAGGCCGAAGTCACGCGGTAGACGTCGTAGACGCCTTCCACGTTGCGAACCACGTTGAGCACATGACCCAAGTGCTTCGGGTCACCCATCTCGAAGGTGAACTTGCTGATCGCCACCCGGTCGCCGGAGGTGGTGACCGAGGCAGACAGGATGTTCACCTTCTCGTCGGCCAACGCCTTGGTGACGTCGGAGAGCAACCGATGACGATCGAGCGCTTCGATCTGGATCGCGACCAGGAATACCGAGGTCGCTGACGGTGCCCATTCGACGTCGATGATTCGCTCCGACTGATCGTGGAGCGAGTTGGCGTTGGTGCAGTCGGTACGGTGCACGCTGACTGCTCCGCCGCGTGTGACGAAGCCCAGAATCGAATCGCCTGGAACCGGCGTGCAACACTTCGCAAGTTTTGCCACCGTGCCGGGAGCCCCCGGAACCAGAATTCCGGAGTCGCCCGTGCTGCGTGTGCGCATCGGCATGGTCGACGGCGTCGAACGCTCGGCCAGTTCCTCCTCGACGGCGCCGACGCCGCCCAGATGAGCAACCAGGCGCTGCACGACGTGGTGCGCCGACACCTGACTCTCGCCTACGGCGGTGTACAACGCGGAGACGTCGGGATAACGAAGTTCGTGCGCGATGGTGCTCATCGATTCGGCATTCATCAACCGCTGCAACGGAAGTCCCACGCGGCGGACTTCCTTCGCGATCTGATCCTTACCGGACTCGAGCGCCTCCTCGCGCCGTTCCTTCGCGAACCACTGCCGGATCTTCGCCTTGGCGCGCGGGGAGACTACAAACGTCTGCCAATCGCGACTCGGCCCGGCGGTTGCGGCCTTCGACGTGAAGACCTCCACCACTTCGCCGTTTTCGAGAGTTCGTTCCAGCGCGACCAATCGGCCGTTGACCCTGGCACCGATGCATCGGTGCCCGACCTCGGTGTGCACGGCGTATGCAAAATCGACGGGAGTCGATCCGGCAGGCAACGTGATGACGTCACCCTTCGGCGTGAAGACGAAGATCTCCTTGACCGCGAGGTCGTAACGCAACGATTCGAGGAACTCCCCCGGATCGGCCGCTTCTCGTTGCCAGTCGAGTAGCTGACGCATCCACGCCATGTCGTCGACCTCGGCGATGTCGCCCGCGTGCTTGCCCTTGGTCTCCTTGTACCGCCAGTGCGCGGCGATACCGAACTCGGCGGTCCGGTGCATGTCCTGGGTCCGGATCTGGACCTCCAGGGGCTTGCCTTCCGGTCCCACGACGGTGGTGTGCAGCGACTGGTAGACGCCGTAGCGCGGCTGTGCGATGTAGTCCTTGAAGCGACCGGCCATCGGCTGCCATAGCGAGTGGACAACGCCGACCGCGGCGTAACAGTCACGCACTTCTTCGCACAGAATGCGGACGCCGACAAGATCGTGGATGTCGTCGAAGTCGCGGCCCTTGACGATCATCTTCTGATAGATCGACCAGTAGTGCTTGGGCCGGCCCTCGACGATGGCGTTGATCCGTGAGGCGGACAGAGTCGAGTTGATCTCGGCGCGAACCTTGGCCAGATAGGTGTCACGAGAGGGCGCGCGATCTGCGACCAGTCGAACGATCTCGTCGTACTTCTTCGGGTGCAGGATCGCGAACGAAAGGTCCTCGAGTTCCCACTTGACGGTAGCCATTCCGAGCCGATGCGCAAGTGGCGCAATGACTTCGAGAGTCTCTCGCGCCTTGCGCGCCTGCTTTTCGGGCGGCAGGAATCGCATCGTGCGCATGTTGTGCAGGCGATCTGCAACCTTGATCACGAGCACGCGCGGGTCCCGCGCCATCGCGATGATCATCTTGCGGATGGTTTCGCCCTCGGCTGCGGTGCCGAGAACGACCTTGTCGAGTTTGGTGACGCCGTCGACGAGGTGAGCGACCTCGTCACCGAAATCCTTGGTCAACTCCTCGAGTGAGTAACCGGTGTCCTCGACGGTATCGTGCAGAAGGGCTGCGACGAGGGTGGTGGTGTCCATTCCCAACTCGGCCAGAATGCTTGCGACGGCCAACGGATGCGTGATGTACGGATCGCCGGACTTGCGCCGCTGACTCGAATGTCTGTCCTCGGCGACGTCGTACGCACGCTGGAGCAGCGCGAGGTCGGCCTTCGGATACAGCTCACGGTGGAGGCTGACCAACGGCTCGAGCACCGGGCGGATGGTGGCGTTGCGCTGACCGGTGATGCGCCGAGCAAGCCGAGCACGCACCCTACGGGAGGCGGAGGCGGGCACGGCCAGGTTCTGCCCACCCCGATTGCCGGTAGTTTGCGCAGATCCCGAGTCGTCGGGCGCCGCGGACTTCGATGGTGTCGTCTCCGGAGACGAAACTGCATCCGTCTCCTGCGACACTGCACCCGAGTTCTGTGATCGATCAAGATTCGACGTCATGTCGCCACCTCCTACCACCGAGTTCGATGAGGCAACCGCCCTGCATCGGGTAATTGCCCTGGAGGTCTAACTCGACCCCCAGGAGACAACTTTAATACTCAGACCTTCACCAGGGATGTCAGTGGGTACTTCAAGAAGCGATCTCGACCGCGCAATTCCTCGATCTCGAGCACCACTGCGACGCCGACGACGTTCGCTCCACCCAACTCAACCAACTGTACAGCCGCCTCGAGTGTCCCTCCGGTAGCCAGAACGTCGTCGATCACCAGAACGTTCCGCCCGGTGAGATCGAAGCCGTTCGCCGGGATTTCGAGAGTCGACGATCCGTACTCGAGGCTGTACGAGCGAGAGAGCACCGGCGGTGGCAGTTTGCCGACTTTACGCACGGCCACCACCCCAGCGCCCATCTTCGCTGCTGCGCCGGCACCGAGCAGGAACCCGCGGGCATCCACGGCTGCGATCGTGTCGGCGTCCGGGGCACAGGCGACTAGGGCGTCGAGCACGGCGCCGAACCCCTCGGCGTCGGCGAACACCGGAGTCAGATCGGCGAACCGCACTCCAGGGCCCGGGAAATTGTCTGCCCAGCGGGTCAGCCGAACAACGGCGTCTCCGGCGGCCCGGTGGATGGCGATCAATTCTTCTGGCGTGTGCAAGGCAACGCCATTCGAGACGGTCATCTGCGTAGTACCCATCTGTCCATGTTCCAGCCGGTAGCGGCCCGAGTCGGATTGACCAAGACTGCCGACATGCCTGGAGCCACAGCGACAGTTCGTAGTTGATTGAACAGTGGAATCGTAGGCACCTGAGTCCAGAGGATGTTCTCCGCCTCCACCGAGAGTCCCAATTGCGCACTCGTGCTCGCATCCACGTTCAGCTGATCGATGATCTGATCGATCCTGGCGTTTCCGTAATTACCGAGGTTTGCGCCGTTGCCCGATCGCAACGCTCCGCGCGCGTCGATCATGCTCGCTGTTCCGCCCGCCCCGACTTTGCCGGCCATGCCGGAAAGCACAGCGTCGACTCCCCCGGACTGCAGACTCGCAGGATCGAAGCTGTCGCTCCTCGCGTCCTCGATCGTGATTCCCGCCGGAGCGCACGCTGCTTTTGCTTCGGAGACGATCTGCGCCCGCACCGGGTCCGGCGCCAGGTAGCCGACTCGGACGGTCAACTGGTCGAGGCCCGCTTCCGACAACGAAGTCTTCGCAGCCTCGACGTCGGAATTGGCGTACCGATCACCGTCGACCGCAGCGGCGTCGCTGTAGACCAGTGAATCCGGCGCCATCAGTCGCGAATCGACCACGCCGGAGCCCAGACCCGCCTGCGGCGCATTCTCCGTCTGCCCGAATTTCTCGAACAACGATGTCCGCGGAACACAATGCGCGAACGCTCGACGCGCGGCTTCGTCGCCCAGAGAACCAGACGTCGCGAGAACGAACTGCTCGATCGACCGCGACGGAATCTGCTGGACGTCGAAACCTGACGGAGTACCGAGCTCGCCCGCCGACCCTGAAGCGACGTCGACGACCTCGATCGAGTTCTTGTCGAGATCCTCGTTCAGATTCACCCCACGTGGCCACACGACGATGCGATCGGTCGCCGGCTGGTTACCCCACCACCGCTCGTTCGCGACCAGCACCAGACCGTCATCGGCACTGTACGAGTCGATTCGATACGGTCCGGCGGAAGGCAGTACCGACGTGTCCACCTGACCTGGAGTCAGGTTCCACCCGGTGTTCCAGAAGTCCGCGATCTTCGACAATGCTTCGGTGTCACCGGCATTCACCGCGCTCACCACGTCGCTCACACCCGTGCGCTGCGTCACGACGTGTGAAGGCATCAACGCAGTCGCACCGAACAACGACCGCCAATCGGTGAACGATCGCCCGGGTTTGAAGAACACCGTCGCGTCCTTCGATCCGCTCTGGCAGTCGATCCGGTCGATGTCCGCGTAACCGAGATTGTTCGCCGTGTCGAACATGGGCTTCACGGAACCGTCGACGTCTTCGGTGAACTTGCCACTCGACGCCGCCCACGTGAGGACCAGATCGTCACAGGACATCGGAATCCCGTCGGAGTACACGGAAGCCGGATTGAGCTTGTACGAGACGGTGAGCACGTCACCGGGCAACTCCGACGCCGTTCCGATGTCGGTGTCCGACACGGGCGCCCCCGCCGGACCGGTGAACGTGAAACCGGGAAGCACCCGTCCGAACGCGGCCATCGCTCCGGACACCGACCCAGCTGTCGTATTGGCGTTGTACGTGGTGATGGAGTTGTCGATGGCGTATCCGATGGACGGAACCTGCTCGGCGCTTTCCGAGCAGGCCGCCAACGAACCCGCAGCCACCGCGGTGGCTGCAACGAACGTCATCGATCGAACCAGTGTGCGTGTTCTGGGGAGCATGTTCAGTGCCCCTTCTTGTTTCGCTTTCCGGTCGGCCGCGCACCCGGCTGCGGAGCAACCGGCGCACGACGTGCAACTGGTGCGCCGACGGCAACCGCCTGCGTACCCTTCTCGGCCAGAGTAGCCCGGCGGGAGAGCACCTTACGAGTGTGCGCGGCGACGGGTCCCCAGCGTTCCTTCATCGACACCAGTAGCGGCGTCGCGAAGAAGATCGAGGAGTACGCACCCACGATGATGCCGACGAGCTGAACGAGTGCAAGGTCCTTGAGTGTGCCGACGCCGAGCATCCAGACCGCGACCACCATCAGTGCGATCACGGGAAGCACACTGATGACGGTCGTGTTGATCGAACGCATCAAGGTCTGATTCACCGCGAGGTTGGCCTGCTCGCCGTACGTCCGGCGCGTCAGGTGCAGAACACCGCGGGTGTTCTCTTCGACCTTGTCGAACACGACCACCGTGTCGTACAGCGAGAAGCCGAGAATGGTGAGCAAACCGATCACCGTCGCGGGCGTCACCTCGAAACCGACGAGCGAGTAGACGCCGGCGGTGACGATGATGTCGAAGAACAACGCGACGATCGCGGCTACCGCCATGTCTCGCTCGAAGCGAATGGCGATGTAGATACTCACGATCACCAGGAACACAATCAGCGCGATCAGCGCCTTCTTGGTGATCTGGCCGCCCCAGGTCTCACTCACGTCCGCGAAACTGATGGCTTGCGCCGACGGGTTCCCGTTCTTGTCCTTGGGCTGGAACTCGTCGAAGAGCGCCGACTGCAGTTCGTTGATCTGCGTCGCATTCAAGGTCTCCGACCGGATCTGCACGGTGGCGCTGGCACCCGAGCCGACCGTCTGCACGCTGACCGGCTCGAACCCGAGTGTGTCGGAGTAGACGGTTTCCACCGCCGACGTCTCGACTCCACCCTCGGCCGGGAACTGAATGCGTGATCCACCCTCGAAGTCGATACCGAAGGTGAACCCGCGCAGGATGATGCTCAGCAGCGCGATCGCGACCAGAGCGCCGGTCAGTCCGTAGTAGAAGCGACGCTTGCCGACGACCTCGAACGCACCCGTTCCGGTGTACAGCCGTGAGAGCCAGCTGTGCTTGGGCATCGCGCCCTGATCGACGCCGGAGTCGGTGATCTCCGATCGGGCGGCGGCGTCTGCGGACTCGGCCGAGGAACTGTTGTCGGACCCCACCGGGGAGTTGTTGGACTCGCTCATGCTCGTGTCTCCTTAGCCGACGCAGCGGCGGCAACCTTACGTTCGCGGGCAACCTCTTGCACTGCGCCGAGCCCGTTGACGCTGGGCTTGGACCAGAACGCCGAACGGGACGCCATGCTGACCAGTGGCCACGTCACGAGGAACACGACAATCACGTCGAGGATGGTTGTCAGGCCCAAGGTGAAGGCGAAGCCTCGCACCTGTCCGACCGCCAGCACGTACAGAACTGCAGCGGCGATGAAGCTCACCGCGTTGCCGGAAAGAATGGTCCGACGCGCTCGCGCCCAACCGCGTGGCACCGCCGAGCGGAAGCTACGGCCCTCACGCATTTCGTCCTTGATGCGTTCGAAGAACACGACGAACGAGTCGGCGGTCATACCGATACCGATGATCAGTCCAGCCATACCGGCCAGGTCGAGTGTGAAGCCGATGTATCTACCGAGCAGAACCATGATTGCGTAAACCATGACTCCCGAGAGAATCAGCGACAACGCCGTCAGGACGCCGAGCATTCGGTAGTAGACGAGGCAGTAGAGCAGAACGAGCACAAGACCCACCGCGCCGGCGATCAGTGCCGCCTGCAGTGAGGCCAGGCCGAGCGTGGCCGAGACCGTCTCGGCTTCCGAGGCCGCGAACGAGAGCGGAAGCGAACCGTACTTGAGCGTGTTGGCCAATTCCTTGGCGCTGTCCGCGGTGAAGCTGCCGGTGATCGAGGTGGCGCTGCCCGCGGGCGTTGCGCCTTGAATCGTGGGAGCGCTGACGACCTTCGAGTCGAGCGTGAACGCTGCCTGCTTGCCGATGTTGGCTGAGGTGAACTCGGCCCAGGTGTTGCTGCCGGTCGTCTTGAACGAGAGGCTGATCTCGTGGCGCGACTGCTGTGAGTTGAAGACCGACGACGCGTCGGCGATCTCCTGGCCGTCGATGATCGAGGGACCGAGGAGATAGATGTTCAGTCCGTCTTGCGAGCACGCGACAAGCGGCAGCGTGGGGTCGTCGTTTCCACGAAGCGGATCTGCGACGGAGCAGTCGAGGTTGGCCACTGCTTGCTGCTGGACGGTCGGATCGCTGCTCTGCCGGAGGGCGCGCGCTGCGGCGATTTCCGCTGCTGCTGCGTCGCCTTCGTCGGTGCCGTCGCTCGGCGCGTCCCCGGTGGGGGCCGGAGTCGTCGTCTCCGGCGCAGGGGTTGCCTCCGGAGTTGTCGGGTCCTGAGCCAGGAACGGACGGTTCTGTGGAGTCTGGGTCCCGTCAGTGGGTGCTTCGGGAGCCGGAGCATCGGTGGCCGGTGTTTCGGCCGCTGGTGTCTCGGGTGTCGCCGTCCGACTCGCGTCACGGGTGGCCACATCGATCGAACCGGTCACCGGCCGGATGTAGAGGCGGGCGGTCTGACCGAGCGAGCGGGCCTGTGCGCTGTCGTCTCCGGGAACGGTGATGACGAGGTTGTCACCGTCGACGACGACCTCGGAGCCGGAAACGCCGAGACCGTTGACGCGGGTCTCGATGATCTCCTGCGCCTGCTTGAGACTGTCCTGACTCGGAGCACTGCCGTCCGGGGTACGAGCGGTCAACGTGACGCGCGTTCCACCCTGCAGATCGATGCCGAGTTTCGGCGTGGCCGACTTGTCTCCAGTGAAGAACACCAGGGCATACAGTGCCACCACCAAGACCCCGAATAGGGCCAGGTAGCGGACCGGATGCACCGTTCCGGTGGAAGGTGCCACGATCTTTAAGTCTCCTCAGTAGGTGCAGTGCTTCAGTAAGTGCAGTGCTTCAGTAAGTGCAGTGCTTCAGTAACTGCACGGCTCGGGTGGTCGACGACCACCCGAGCTGCGGCGTTCGAACTGCAACGATTGATCAACGGGTTGAACTGAGCTGCTGGTGAAAGAACGGACAAACCGATCTGGACGTGTGTCCGAGTTCACAACTCTAGAACACGTGCCAGGTCGACGAAGTCAGGACTCCTTGGTGAGCCGGATTTCGGTGTCGGTAGCAGACTCTTCGATCTCGGAAATCGAGTCGTCGTCGTACTCGTCGGTCTCGGTCGTCTCGACGACGCGCTCACGGATGACCAGACGCGACCAGGTGGTGATGACACCGTCGGCGATCTCGAGGTCAACGGTGTCGTCGCCTAGAGAAGCGATCGTGGCGTAGAGCCCGGCTGTGGTCTGCACCCGATCGCCGACCTGCAGCGAGTCCTGCATCTCGGAAGTCGCGGCCAAGGCCTTCTTCTGCTTGCGCATGCCCAGGAACATGGGCACGAGCAGTGCGAGGATCAAGAGGGGGAAAAGCAAACTCGACATGTGTTGATCAACCTCGGTTGTGTTGCACGTTTTACACCGCGATGGCCCCGGATGGACCTACGCAATACACCAGTGTGCCATTAGTTGCTGAGGATTCCTGACAGATCGGCCGACCAATGAGGCCTTTCCGGTCGAAATTCACGCTCCGTTCGGATCGAACAACGTGGCCTGCGGTTCGTTGACGCGAACCTCGATACCGCCCGCGGCCGCATCCGGCGGTGGCGTCATTCCCAGTTGAGTCCAGGCAGCGGCGGTGGCCACACGACCTCGCGGCGTCCGGGCGATCATCCCGGCACGGACCAGGAAGGGCTCGCACACTTCTTCCACCGTCGACGGTTCCTCGCCCACAGCGACGGCCAGCGTCGACACGCCGACGGGCCCGCCGCCGAATGAACGCACCAGCGCACTCAGGACGGATCGGTCGAGTCGGTCCAAGCCCAACTGGTCCACGTCGTAGACAGCCAAGGCGGCCTGAGCGACGTCCATGGTGACGATTCCGTCGGCGCGCACCTCCGCGAAGTCACGAACCCGTCGCAGCAATCGGTTCGCGATACGCGGTGTCCCCCGCGAGCGTCTCGCGATTTCGGCGCCGGCGTCAACTTCCAGATTGACTCCCAGAATTCCCGCCGAGCGCATCAGAATCTGTTGCAGCTCTTCGGGTTCGTAGAAGTCCATGTGTGCGGTGAATCCGAAGCGGTCGCGCAACGGACCGGTTAGCGCACCGGATCGGGTCGTCGCACCGACCAACGTGAATGGTGCGACCTCCAGAGGTATCGACGTGGCGCCGGGCCCCTTACCGACGACGACGTCGACGCGGAAGTCCTCCATCGCCAGGTACAACATCTCCTCGGCCGGACGAGCGATTCGGTGAATCTCGTCGATGAACAACACGTCGCCCTCGACGAGATTGCTCAGCATCGCCGCCAAGTCGCCGGCGCGTTCGAGCGCCGGCCCGGAAGTCAGCCGCAGGGAGGAGCCCAACTCCCCCGCGATGATCATCGCCATCGACGTCTTTCCGAGTCCGGGCGGACCGGACATCAGGATGTGGTCAGGCGTGCTGCCACGAAGTTTTGCTCCGGTGAGCACGAGCTGCAATTGCTCGCGGACTCGGGGTTGCCCGATGAAGTCGTCGAGACTCTTGGGGCGCAAACTCGCTTCGACGTCGCCGTCTCCCGCCACCAATTCGGCAGAGACCTGCGATTCGTCGTCGAAATCGTCGATCGGATCGAAGTTCATCGAGTCTTACCGAGCAGCGACAGGGCAGAACGCAGCGCTACCGACGTAGTGGCCTCGGGTGATTCCGCCAGAACCGAATCCGTGGCCTGCTCGGCCTGCTTGATCGGGAAACCCAAACCTTCGAGAGCTTCGACGATCTGATCGCGGATCGAACTACCGGCGACGACACCGGAGGCCGCGCCGGCCGTCGTCGCAACCGCGTCGACCTTGTCGCGCAATTCGACGACCATGCGCTCAGCACCGCGTTTGCCGATGCCGGGGACCCTCGTCAACGCCGTCAGGTTGCCTTCCGACAGTGCACGCCGCAATGCGTCGGGTTCGAGAACTGCGAGAGTTGCCA
The DNA here is from genome assembly GCF_042794945.1 of Rhodococcus sp. NPDC056506. Lineage (NCBI taxonomy): Bacteria > Bacillati > Actinomycetota > Actinomycetes > Mycobacteriales > Nocardiaceae > Rhodococcus > Rhodococcus sp. NPDC056506. The sequence goes on from NZ_JBHTSW010000027.1 coordinate 19,363, forward strand.
TCGCCAGGCGCGGCCCGACTCCCGAGACCGTCTGCAAGAGGCTGAACAGGTCCTTCGACTCGGTGTCGGAAAATCCGTAGAGCGTCATCGAGTCTTCGCGAACGATCATCGTCGTGAACAGGCGCGCTTCGCTTCCGCGATGGAGCGCACCGAGCGTCACGGGGGTGGCGTTGACCCGATAGCCGACACCCGACGCTTCGATGACCGCATGGTCGAGCGCAATATCGAGTACCTCGCCGCGTACCGACGCGATCATCGTGAACCTGCCTTCTTCATCTCGGCCAATTTTGCCTGATACTTACGCATTTGTTCGGCGGCCATCGCCTCGGCGCGGGCCATTCGCTCGATCATGGGCGCTCGCCAGCAGTGACAGATCGCCAGCGCCAGAGCGTCGGCGGCGTCGGCCGGTTTCGGCGCCGTCTTCAGATTCAGGATTCGAGTCACCATCGCGGTGACCTGCGCCTTGTCTGCGTTACCGCTACCGGTGACGGCGGCCTTCACCTCGCTGGGCGTGTGGAAACACACCGGGATTCCGCGTCTGGCGGCAGCGAGCGCCACAACTCCACCTGCTTGCGCCGTCCCCATCGCGGTACTGACGTTGTGCTGCGCGAACACACGCTCGATCGCGACAACCTCCGGCTTGTACTGCTCGATCCACAGTTCAGCCGCATCGGAAATCCGTAGGAGCCGAGATCCGAGATCCATCTCTGCCGGGGTCCGCACCACGTCGACGGCAATGGGGCGCACTTTCCTGCCGTTGCTCCCGTCGACCACACCCAACCCGCAGCGAGTCAAGCCTGGGTCCACTCCGAGCACGCGCACTTTGTCACACCTCTCCATACCGAACAGCTGTTCGATAGCTTAGCGGTGCGCGGGACTACTGCCCCGCATCAACACGCAACCCGGCCGTGACGAGGACGTCAGGGCCGGGCTGAGTTGAAAGGCAATCAGTCTTCGAGGGCCGCGAGAACCTCGTCGGACAGATCGATGTTGGTGTAGACGTTCTGCACGTCGTCCGAGTCTTCGAGTGCGTCGACGAGCTTGAAGATCTTGCGAGCGCCGTCGACATCCAGCGGAACCTCGACGGAAGCGCGGAAATCGGCTTCGGCGGAGTCGTAGTCGATGCCGGCTTCCTGCAGTGCCGAACGTACGGCAACCAGATCCTGTGGCTCGCTGACGATTTCGAAGGTTTCACCGAGATCGGTGACCTCTTCGGCGCCGGCGTCGAGCACAGCCATCAGGACGTCGTCCTCCGACTGGCCGTTCTTCTCCAGCGTGACGACGCCCTTGCGAGCGAACAGGTAGGAGACCGAACCCGGGTCGGCGAGGTTGCCACCGTTGCGGGTCATCGCGGTGCGAACTTCACCGGCTGCGCGGTTGCGGTTGTCGGTGAGGCACTCGATCAGAACGGCGACGCCGTTGGGTCCGTAGCCCTCGTACATGATGGTCTGCCAGTCTGCGCCGCCCGCTTCTTCACCGGCGCCGCGCTTGCGCGCACGCTCGATGTTGTCATTGGGAACTGACGTCTTCTTCGCCTTCTGGATGGCGTCGAACAAGGTGGGGTTGCCCGTGGGATCGCCACCGCCGGTTCGTGCCGCCACCTCGATGTTCTTGATCAGCTTCGCGAAGGATTTGCCACGACGTGCGTCGATCACAGCCTTCTTGTGCTTGGTGGTGGCCCATTTTGAGTGGCCGCTCATGCGATTCAAGCCCCTTTCCTGCTGCGTTGCGCACGCCGAATGCGCGTCTTTCAGCTCTGCCGATGTTACCCGTCCCACGTCACAACTCGCTGCATCCCCCGACACGAATTGACCAAACACAGCATTGTTTGCATAGAATGCAAACATGTTGGTGCGAATAGATCACGCCTCCACAACTCCACTCGCGGAACAGATTGCCGCTGGGGTTCGTGGCTCGGTCATCCGCGGCGAAATCGGCCCGGGTGATCGACTGCCGTCCGCTCGCGCTCTCGCCGAGTCGATCGACGTCAATCTCCATACGGTCCTTCGAGCGTACGCAACACTCCGCGACGAAGGCCTGATCGACCTCCGACGCGGACGTGGCGCCGTCATTCGCGCCGAATTCGACTCGGGAAGAACGGCTCTCAACGAATCTGCACGCGAGTTCGTTCGACAGGCCCGAAATCTGGGACTCGACACCGCGCACATGCTCGACCTCATCAAGGAGACCAGCACACAATGACGACCAGCAAGATCCGACTCTGGACAGCAGCCTCACTGACTCTGATCCCGACCCTGATCCTGGTTCTCGCGCGCTTCGCGTGGGGCGACCGCCTACCCGAGACCGTCGCGAGCCATTGGTCCGGATCGAACCCGGACGGGTTCAGCACCACAACGACGTTCTTCACCATCGCGCTGGCGCTTTCACTGGTGGCAGTCGTTTTCGCGTGTGTTGTCGCGGCCCGTTCGAGCACCAACGCGCCCCTGTTTCTGGCCGTCACCTCGATCTCGAGTGCGACGTTGGCAACGATCTGGATTCTGAGCGTCGCCCTCACGATCGACGCCGGAGCACCGGAAGACGCGCGTATCGGTTGGTGGGTTCTTGCGCCGATCGCGGCCGTACTGGTCGGAGTTCTGGCGTATGCACTGCCTGAGCAGCGACGAGACGAACCTGAGTCACCACTGCCGACCCCGACGCTGGACACGCAGCTCGCGGCCTCCGAACGTGCAGTGTGGGTCGGGCAGGTCCGCAGCATCTGGCCGTGGATCCTCACCGCCGGCCTCGTCGTTCTCGTGATCGCCACTGCCGCGTATTCGGATTGGTGGGTTGCCGTGATCCTGGGTGTGTCGACTCTCGCGATCACGGCTTTCGCTTCGGTCACCGTGCGCGTCGACCGTCACGGTCTCGGCATCAGTTCCTGGGGCGTTCGATGGAAGAAAATCCCCATCTCGAAGGTGAAGTCCGCATCGGTCGATTCGATACGTCCGGCCGAATGGGGTGGATGGGGCTACCGGATCACACCGCGCGGAACGGCCGTCACTCTCCGCTCAGGTGAGGCGATAGTGGTCACTCTCGAGAACGGACGACTGTTCGCCGTAACCGTCGATCACCCGGAAGACGGTGTGAAGCTGATCAATTCGCTGGTTCAGGCTGGTTGATTGGCGAACAACACGGCAGCGGCATTGCCGGCGAGGTAGAAGCCGGCGATGCCGAACACCCATCCGATCGCACTGTCGCCGTAACGGGACATCAGCGAGTCCACCTGGCGCAGCGGCTTGTCCAGGCGGTTCCCGGCCACGACCCGACCGCACAGAAGAATGACTGCCGGTGCGGCCATGATCAGGCAGTAACCGGCAAGTATCGACGCCGACATGACTGAGGACAGCCCAGCAGCTGTGATCATCGCGATCGCCGCCAAGTAGGGCAGCATCGTCACCAATTCGGCGGTTCCGGCTGCAATGGCCAGAAGTACGACGCTTCTCGCCGAACGACTCGAATCAAGTACCCGCTCCCGCCAGGCGTGCGTTCGATCGGCCTGACCAGATATGCGCCGCTTCTCGGAGTCGAATCGAAAACTCAACGCGAACAACGCGATACCGAGGATCAACTGTGCGCCGCGGGCTACCGGTGTGTCGAGAAGCGGGGCGACAACCGGCATGCCCACGCGGGCCGTCGTCCAGACGGTTACCCCGACAACAAAATAGAACGTCGTGATCACTACCAGGTAGGTCAGCAGACTGCGAACCTGCGGTCGTCCCGGTTTCAACAACATCCACACCGGGACGACCAACGTTCCGATGCTCGTACTGTCCAGCAAGGCGAGGCCGCCCAGGGTCGTCAGAAGGACGAGTTCCACGTCAGTCGTGTCGGCGCTCGGGTGTCACCGTGTCCCTCGTCCGGACTGCGTTCACGATGTCGAAAGCACCGATGATCGCCAAAATCACCCCGAGTGGCCCGCCGCGAAACCAGAAGAACTCGGCGTCACGCGCGAACAGCCAGAGACAAGCGCCCCCGACGACGAGGAGAATGCCGATCATCATCTCGAAACGAATTTTCATACCTTGAGCGTGTCGTCTCGCTCGGATCCGCGCATCAGCCGTCGGAACAACGCCGACCTCATCATTTGGTATGACAAGTCAGGCGCCCCGACGTGCTCTGATAAGTCTGTGGTGACCAGAAGTCGGAGCGTCGGCAAGTGGAACGATCCGCTCATCGCCATCGGTCTGTTCGCGATCGGGGTACTTCTCTACCTCGTCGGCCTGTACAAAATGTGGACCGATGTCGGAGGTGTCGCCGACGTTCCCGTCGGGGTTCGGATCGGGATGCTGGCTCTGCTGTGTGCGATCGACTCGTTCCGCCGGGTGCGCCCGGCAACGGCCTTGGCGGCGGGGGCCGTCATCGTCGCGGTCGACGCCGCCCTTGGCCCCACTCTGCCGATGTGGCTCGTCCTCTCGGATCTCACCTACGCCGCAGTTCTGTACGGGACGGCGCGACTGGGCCGAGTGGTGTGTTCTCTGACCGCGGTGACGGTTGCCGCGCTCACCGCACTCGTTTACCTGTCCACCAGGGACGTTCGCGCTGCGGCTGGGGCGGGCGTCGTGACCGCTCTGTTCTTCGGTACGCCGGTGTGGTGGGCACTGGTCATCCGTCGACAAGTCGAACTGACCGAGGCAGAACGCGAGCGTTCCAGAGTCCACGAAGCACTCGCCGCTCTGGACCGCGAGGCCGCGGTCGCTCACGAACGGGCAACCATGGCGCGGGATCTGCACGACGTGATCGCAAGCCACCTCTCTGCCATCGCCATCCACTCCGAAGCTGCACTCTCCACCGCAACTCTCTCCTCTGAACGGGGTGAACCCGACGATGGCTTGCGGGAAATGATCGGGGCGATCAGATCGAGCAGCCTCGCGGGGCTTTCCGAGATGCGGTCGATGATCGAACTGCTTCACGCCGGGGACTGCGAGACGCCTGACCCGCGTTCCTCTCCCCCGCGGCTTACCGAGTTGCCCGTTCTACTGAACGCGGCCCGTGCCACCGGCAGCGCAGTGGATGTAGCGATCGACGTCGACGCCGCCGAGCTGCCGAGCGTGGTCGATCACACGGCGTATCGAATCACCCAGGAAGCGTTGACCAATGCGCTCAAGCATGCGCCGGGCGCGCCGATCTCGATGTCGATCTCCCTCCAGCACAATGCATTACAGATCGAGATCCGAAACCCCATCGGTCCCGACATATCCAGTCCGCGGGCACGAACGCGCGGGCTTGCAAACATGCGTCATCGCGCCGAGCTGCTGGGCGGTTCACTCGACGCACTGCCGGTCGACGGAGAATGGACGGTATGCGCGCAGCTACCGGTCCACACACCGAACGGAACGGATCGGTGATCACCGTCGCCCTGGTCGACGACCACGCCGCGATCCGCTCCGGCCTGTCGATGATTCTGCGGCAGCATGACGACATCGATGTCGTTGCGGAAGCGGGAGACGGCGCGTCGGCAATCACCGTCACCCGCACACATCAACCCGACGTCGTGCTGATGGACATCCGGATGCCTGGCACCGACGGCATCGAAGCGACCCGTCAGATCATCGCTACGACCCGCAGCCGCGTTCTGGTGTTGACTACCTTCGACCTCGACGAATACGTCTTCGCAGCTCTGCGCGCCGGTGCGTCGGGCTTCCTGCTCAAGACCGCGACAGCGGACGAACTGACCAGCGCCATCCGCAATGTCGCGGGCGGCGATGCGGTGCTTGCTCCCCGAGCCGCACGCGCACTGATCGGCGAGTTCGTTCAGCGCACTCCCAAGCCCGCCGAGCCGCTCGGACTGAGCGAGCTCACCGATCGCGAACGCGAAGTTCTCGTTCTACTGGGTATGGGTCTGTCCAACGCCGAACTGTCGCGTGAACTCGGTGTCGGTGCTCCGACGGTGAAGTCGCATGTGTCGCGAGTTCTGTCGAAGCTGCACCTCACCTCACGCGTCCAGGCGGCGATCCTTGCCCGCGAACTGGAGCTGTAGTTCAGCCGAAGTGAACTAGCGCCCTAGCCGCGCACCAGATCGACGAACATCTCGTGGACTCGACGGTCCCCGGTGACCTCGGGATGGAACGAAGTGGCGATCACCGAGCCCTGCCGAACCGCGACGATCCGGCCCGCGGCCTCCCCCGCCGCGGCGGGAACCTGCGCGAGCACCTCAACACCCGGACCGACCCGCTCGACCCACGGTGCGCGGATGAAGACTGCGCGGATGGGATCACCGACGATTCCCTCGAACTCCAGGTCGGACTCGAAGGAATCGACCTGACGACCGAAAGCGTTGCGGCGCACCGTCATGTCGATGGCGCCGAGATGTTCGGCGTCCGGCCGGGTGTCGAGTACCTCGCTGGCGAGCAGAATCATGCCGGCACACGATCCGTAAGCCGGCAGCCCGCCGCGGAGTCGATCACGAAGCGGTTCCAGCAGCTCGAAAACCTGCAGAAGCCGGCTCATGGTGGTGGATTCGCCACCCGGGATCACGATGCCGTCGACCTTGTCGAGTTCCTCGGGTCGCCGGATACCGACTGCGTCCGCTCCCGAATCATCGAGTGCGGCAAGATGTTCGCGAACATCACCTTGCAGGGCGAGAACACCGATCAACGGACGAGTCATCACACAGTTCCTGTCTTGTTCTCACGGCTGTCCTTGTTCGCACTGCTGTTCTTGTTCTCACTGCTGTCGGGTTCGCGTTCCAGTCGCGTCAAACCCTCCTGAACCACCGCTGCCACCATGTTGCCATCGCGATCGTAGATACGCCCCTGAGTGAGCGCGCGACCGAAACCTGCCGACGGTGAGGTCTGGTCGTAGAGCAACCATTCGTCGGCTCGGAAGGGCCGTAGGAACCACATCGCGTGATCGAGCGAAGCCGTTTGCGTCTTCACGCCCCGGTGCGGGACTTTGGAAGTTCCGAGCAAAGTCATGTCACTGAGGTACGCGAGGGTGCAGATGTGCAGCAGCGGACGATCCGGCAGAGCCTCGCGGTAGCGCATCCATACACGCTGCTGGGCGGCCAGATCCGGCGCTGACGCACTCTGCTCGGCCGGCACAATTCGGATGTCCCAGTTCTTCCATTCCTGGTAGAACTGCGATTCCGCCAACTTGGGAACGGTCTGCGCATCCGGCAAGTCCTCCGGCGCCGGAACGGAGGGCATCCGATCCTGGTGCTCGATACCTTCGTCGTCGACGTGGAACGAGGCCGACATCGTGAAGATCGTCTTGCCGTCCTGAACTGCATTCACCCGGCGGGTGCAGAACGAGCGCCCGTCGCGGATGCGGTCCACCAGGTAGACCGTCGGAATCTTCGGATTGCCCGGGCGCAGGAAATATCCGTGCAACGAGTGCACGTGGTAGCTCTCGTCAACGGTGCTCACGGCAGAAACCAACGACTGCCCGGCAACCTGCCCGCCGAACGTCCGTTGAAGTGCAGTGGGATGGACCGCACCACGGAAGATGTCCTTCTCCAGGTGTTCGAGCGCGAGGATCTCCTCGATACCAACCATGAGTCCTCCGGAAACATTGACCGCATACACAGGCCGCCGCACTGGGCGCGATGACGGTTCACAATATCGCCTTGGCGAGCGGGCACGGCACCATGGTGGGCGTGAGTACATTCATCCCGTCCAGTCCCCTCGCTCTGGCCGAGCAGATTGCAACGCTGAGCGGATCGTTTCCGTCGGTGGCGGTAGTAGCGATCGACGGACCTGATTGTGCACAGCCGTCTCGGCTCGCGGATCTGGTCGGGGTTGCAGTCGAGTCGCACAGCAGGCCGAGTGCCGTTGTGTCACTGCACGACTACGTGCGGCCGGCGTCGCTGCGATACGAGTTCGGCCACGAGGATGCGCTGAGTTACCGCACCATCTGGTTCGACTACCCGGCACTCGATCGTGAAGTGATCACCGCGGCCCGCACCAAACGAACGCTGTTGCCGAAACTCTGGGACGAAACCACTGATCGCTCGGCTCGCTCGACCCGTATCCCTGTCCACGAGCGCGCGGTCATCGTGATCGCCGGTCCGATGTTGCTCGGGCGCGGACTGGAGTTCGACGTCACCGTCCGCCTGGACATGAGCGAACCCGCCATGCGGCGGCACACACCGGAGGCAGATCTGTGGACCGTCGAGGCACTCCTCGCGCACCGCTCAGCGGTGTCCGAGGAGGTCGATTTCGAGGTCAGGTACGACCATCCGGCCCGGCCTGCGGTGCGCTCTCGCCGCGTTCGATTTCACGGCGGTTGACTTCACTGCGGTTGACTTCACTGCGGTTGATCTCACTTCGGGCGATAGAGCCTGGTCAGGCCTTCCTGGACGACCGCGGCAACCATGTTTCCTCGGCTGTCGAAGATGCGCCCCTGCGTCAGTGCCCGACCGAAGCCCGCTGACGGCGACGTCTGGTCGTACAACAGCCACTCGTCGGCGCGGAACGGCCGCAGGAACCACATGGCGTGATCAAGCGAGGCGCTCTGCATCGCGACGTCCATGTGGGGGCCGCGGGAAGATCCGAGCAACGTCATGTCGCTCATGTATGCGAGCGTGCAGACGTGAAATACCGGGTCGTCCGGGAGCGCCTCGCGGGAACGGAACCACACTTGCTGCTGTGCGGCAGCGCCCGGGCGTTTGTTGATGTCTGCCTTCGGCACCATTCGCAGGTCCCAGTCGGACCACTCGCGAGCCAACCATGCGGTCTCGGGGTCTTCCGAATCCTGGGCGATGGCGAGCGTTTCAGGGTCAGGGACGGGCGGCATCTCGTCCTGGTGCTCGATGCCTTCGTCCTGGACGTGGAAGGATGCCGACATCGTGAAAATGGCTTGTCCGTCTTGGATTCCGGTGACCAGGCGAGTCGCGAACGATCGTCCGTCGCGAACACGATCCACCAGGAAGACGGTCGGTTCCATCGGATTTCCCGGACGCAGGAAGTATCCGTGCAACGAATGAACTGAATAGGCCGGATCGACCGTTCGTACTGCCGACACCAATGCCTGGCCGGCGACCTGGCCGCCGAAAGTACGGGTCAGGGTGGTTTCCGCGATGATTCCTCGGAAGATGTCACGCTCGAGGCGTTCCAACTCCAGAATTTCTTCGATCCTCGCCATCGATGCTCCACATCTTCCCGTGTACCGACGTCTACCGACCTTCACACAATGCCTGATGCAGCCCCGGCCACCAAAGTGGGCATCCGAAAACTGGGCACCCGAAAACACTGAGCGACGGGGCGCATCTACTCAGAATGGCGGTAGATCGTCTCCTCGATCGACGGTCCTCCTCTGGACCTTCTTCTTCATCCGCAGGTGCATCCGTATCCGCTGGCGCCGGCGTTCACCCCGCACGCGGGCCGCCTTGTTCTCCAAACGCGTACGTCGACGCCGACCGCCCTCGGGCAGTACAGGCTCGAGCATTCCTGCGAGCAGACCTGACGGCCGAGTTCGGTAACAATGTCCGGTCGCCGAGGTCAGCGTGACGCTCCGGTCCGGATTCGAGGTGTGCACCCACTGACCGGAATGCTTGAGGCGGTGATGATTTCGACAATAGGCACTCAAGTTCGAGGCCACGGTCTTTCCACCACGTGCTGGATCGCGATGATCGAAAGGTTCGGTGTGATCGAGATCGGAATTCCATGCCGCGACATCGCAGTGCAACCACTGACAGCTACCCGATATCACCCTCACCCACGTGTCGAGGACAGCGCCCGGGCGGTACACCATCGCCGAAGGAACTACAGGCGACGGAACTACAGGCGAAGGTACTGGCTCGCCCTCATCGGCAGACTCGAGCGCCGCATCGGCTGGTACCTTCACATTCCGAATCAACGCACCCGCGGCGATGTCACGCGCATGCTCTGCACTGATCACTCCGTATCCGTCGAGGTGAGCGGGTTCGTCTGTACCTGGCGAGTCACCGCCCTGGAGCGCGGATTCCACCATGACCACGTGCACTAATGGCCGACGCACCACAACAATCCCGCTGCGGTCTTGTGGGCAGTCGGCCCGGTCACAATCGCACGGCAGAATTGTCGACCCAGCTACCAACGCTCCCAAAGCGTCGGCTCGTCGCTGCTCGTATTTACGGGAATCGTGTCGGCACACCGACATCGCCAACTCCCGCAACCGACCGTCGAAAGCCCGTGCGTCCTCCGCCGGAATACTCCCCAAGATCCGCGCCATTCCGTCTTCTGCGGCGCTCACACCTACGAATCGGTCAGCCAGGGCGCGGCGTCGACGCTCCCGCATCCCCTCCGGATCCACCACGGCGACGATTCGGTCGATGGCCGCCGTCAATCGGCGGCCGGTCAAGCCGGTACCGCCATGTATCTGTGGTGCTGAAATCTTCTCGAGGAGTTGGCGTTCCACCTCGTCTATCAAATCGTCATCGACATTGGCTGTAGCGGAGTCGATCAATCCGACTCGATACAGATCCAGTTCTCCGCGTGCCATAGCGGCACGCGTGCGATGGAGTCGAGTCTTCAGAGAAAAGCCGAGGCCGATCAACTTTCCCGCCGCGGCACGGCCCATGGTCAACGCGGCGCCGAGCTCGGCCTCAGCTAGTTCGTGCGCGGTGGACGACCACGCGCCGGCATCGGAGTGTTCAGCGCTGCGACGCTCGAAAAACTCGGCAACGGCAGCGAGTTTCCGTTCCACGAGCATCGACTCACGCGCATGCAGTTCGGCGATGAGATCGATGAGGGCGCAGTCGGATTCAGCACCGAACAGCTGCGCTGCGGCACTCGAACTTCCTACTCCGTCATCGAACATTGCTCCACAATATTCGAAACTATGTTCGACTATCTACAGTTTCCAGAAATCAGTCCGAAGAATCCCGTTTGACCGAAAATTGTTGCGGAACACCCTTTGCGGCCACTCTTGTTCTGGCAACGGATTCCACTACTGAACCAGAGCGTTGATAATGCGGGCGACTTCGGCCGGATAGATAGGGCGGTCGGTCCCACCTGCCAACACCCAGTGGACTGGACTACCTTCGTCCAGGACACGGAGGTGCACGTCGAGCGAAAACGCATCGATGTCAGCTGAGTCGACTGCAAAGACATGAACAATCTCATGCCCAAGTAGCCCCTCGAACTCGAAGATGTTCTCGACGACCTCGAGCAACTCGACACTTCCCAGCGTGACGCCGAGTTCCTCCGCGAACTCGCGTCGCAGCGCTGCCTCGGCCGTCTCACCGAACTCGATACCGCCACCGATCAATCGATGGAAGTTCTCACCCGTGACAGAGTCCGTGCCGTCGAGCACCAGTACGTGACCGGAACGGAGCGGTATCCCCAGTGAGATGTTACGAATTGACGACATACGACACAGTTTAGGTGGCCAATTCGAACACCATTTAGATTCCGACGACGGCGAATATCACCAAAAGTGATGAGGTGGGCGCAAATACGACTTGGACTTGCCGAGACTCCCGATGACAGACTCGAACATCATTCCCAGACAAAAGAATCCATTGAGGAACTCGATGAACGACGCCAGTACCTGGACCGCACGACTCGCCGCACTCGACCTGACGCTTCCGCCGGTCGCTACCCCGGCAGGCTCCTACCTCCCCGCCGTTCGGACGGGGGCATTCGTCTACACGTCGGGGCAATTGCCGCTCGTCGACGGCACCACGACGTGCATCGGCAAGCTAGGTGAAGGCGTCTCCGTCGAAGACGCCGCCCAGGCGGCGCGGCTGTGCACTCTCAACGGACTCGCGGCCGTCGACGCCTTGGTCGGGCTCGACCGCATCGTTCGCGTCGTCAAGGTCGTTGGATTTGTTGCTTCCGGATCCGGATTCTCCCAGCAACCCCAGGTGATCAACGGTGCGTCCGACCTGCTGGCCGAGATCTTCGGTACCGCAGGACAACACGCACGCTCCGCGATCGGCGTCGCAGAACTCCCCCGGAACAGTGCCGTCGAGGTGGAATTCGTGTTCGAGGTCTCCGAGGTCTGAAGACCAACAATCAGTACGTAGTTCCCATCGCGCGCCGGACCTCGTCGAGGGTTCGGCGCGCGAACTCGCTGGCACGGGTATTACCAGCTCTCACGACACCGTGAACAAACCCAGGATCGGCCGCGATCTCGTTTCGACGGATTCGGTGGCCGGCGAAATATTCGTTGACCGCGGTAGCGGTGAGCTCCTTGAGCGCTCGAGCACCACCATTCCCAACTTCAGCTGCAAGGGACTCTTCGTCCCTGCCCAGGCACAGCGCCGCTGTGGTCAGTAGTGCAGATATCCCCGGACGGTTGGCGCGGTCGAAAGTGATCGTCCGTTCAGAGTCGGTCGGCGCCTTCCGGATCAACTTCACTGTCTGGTCGGCCGTCATCGACAGTGAGATCGCGTTGCCGTAACTCTTCGACATTTTCCTTCCATCGATACCTGGTACTTCCGGAGCAGAAGTCAGCAAGGCTTGTGGCTCCGGGAATACGCGACCATAACGATCGTTGAAACGGCGCGCAATAACTCTCGTCAACTCCACATGCGGGAGGTTGTCCTTGCCCACAGGCACCAAGTTGCCCTTGCAGAACAACACGTCCGCGGCTTGATGTACCGGATACGTCAGAAGCAAACCACTGAGCGCTCTTCCCGAAGCGTCGTGTTCGGCTTTCACAGTGGGATTTCGATGCAGTTCTGCCTCGGTGATCAGGCTTAGGAACGGCAGCATCAATTGATTCAACTCTGGAACTGCGGAGTGCGTGAATATCGTCGAGCAATGGGGGTCGAGACCAGCGGCGAGATAATCGATTACTGCGCTGTAGACATTCTCGCGCACTCGCCCAATCGCGTCGCGATCCGCGATCACTTGATAGTCGGCAAGAATGACAAATGTTTCGATCCCCAGTGCTTGCAGACGGACACGCTCGATGATCGTGCCGAAGTAGTGTCCGAGATGCAACGATCCGGTTGGTCGTTCACCCGAAATGAGGCGGTATCGCTCCGGGTTGGAAGCGATATCGACATTGAGTTCTGCGCTTCGTCGAAGAGTGCTCTCGAAAGAATCCACGATACAGCTCCTGTTTTGGGGGCTGCACGAATCCATATGCCGAGCAAGGCATTCACGGGCTACGTACAGCCCGTGAACATGATTAGACGGACTGCGGAAGCAGCCACCACCATGCCTGTCGAATGCTAGTCATCAGGAAACAATAGCAACCCGCTTGCAGATCGCCTTCCCGTTACGTGACTAGATCGCAATGGGAACCGAGGAAAGAAAACGGCGGTAGCTGCATCTGCAACCACCGCCGTCTCACACAACTATCCCGAGCCCGTCGAACCTGGTGTCACCAGCCGCGCTCTGCGAGGCGGTGTCCAACCGGCAGGTCGTCGACGTTGATGCCGACCATTGCCTCGCCGAGTCCGCGCGAAACCTTGGCGAGCACGTCCGGGTCGTCGTAGAACGTGGTGGCCTTGACGATGGCCTCGGCGCGCTGCTTCGGGTTGCCGGACTTGAAGATGCCCGATCCGACGAACACGCCCTCGGCGCCGAGCTGCATCATCATCGCAGCGTCTGCCGGGGTGGCGATGCCGCCGGCGGTGAACATGGTGACCGGCAGCTTGCCGGCCTTGGCGACCTCGACGACCAGCTCGTACGGGGCTTGCAGTTCCTTGGCAGCGACGTACAGTTCGTCTTCGCTCAGCGAGGTCAACCGGCGGATCTCGCCACGGATGGTGCGCATGTGGGTGGTGGCGTTGGAGACGTCCCCGGTGCCGGCTTCACCCTTCGAGCGGATCATGGCGGCACCTTCGTTGATGCGACGCAGCGCTTCGCCGAGGTTGGTGGCGCCACAGACGAAGGGAGCGGTGAACTTCCACTTGTCGATGTGGTTGGCGTAGTCGGCCGGGGTCAGGACCTCGGACTCGTCGATGTAGTCGACGCCGAGGCTCTGCAGGATCTGCGCTTCGACGAAGTGACCGATGCGTGCCTTTGCCATGACGGGGATGCTGACGGTGGAGATGATGCTGTCGATCATGTCAGGGTCGCTCATGCGCGAGACGCCGCCCTGTGCGCGAATGTCCGCGGGGACCCGCTCGAGTGCCATGACGGCGACGGCGCCTGCGTCTTCGGCGATCTTGGCCTGCTCAGCGGTGACAACGTCCATGATCACACCGCCCTTGAGCATTTCAGCCATGCCGCGCTTGACGCGTGCGGTGCCGATGGCGGTGGTGGGGGCAGAGTCGGGGGTGCTCACAGCAAACTCCTGCAGTAGTGGCGTGACAAAAGAAACGAGGCACGGCGAACACACGAGTTCATTCGCACGGAGGCCTCTGGCCAGAACTCTAGGACCAACCGGCCTTCGATTCCGTATCCAATTTGCCATTGCTGGCCTTAAATGGCCGCGGCACCTGATCTGCCGAATGGATCAGCGGATGGAGCGCACTTCCGGATCCTCGGTACCGTCCGCAATCGTCGCCGCTTCCACCAGGAGGTTTGCCAGATCCAACGGGTAGACGGGCTCACCGGACTTGGCCAGTCGGCGGATCTCGTCGGCACTGCACCAGCGATGGCCCGTAATCGCGCGCTGCTCCAATTCCGTATGGCCTTGGAAGACCGGCTCGAAGCCGTGAGTGCGCGTTGCGAAGAACAGCTCTTCCGACCGGATCAGCTCACCGTCGAACGGGAAAATCGCCACACGACGCCAGAGCGGACCTCGCAGATTCTCCGGAGCCACGACGAATCCGGTTTCCTCCTCGATCTCACGAACGGCAGCGGCCCGCAGATGTTCACCGCGTTCGAGCCCGCCGCCGACGGTGAACCAGAAGTACGTGTTCGGGATCTGAGGATCGTGCCCGCGCAGCAGCAGCACCCGATCGTCCTCGTCCAGCATCACCACACGGGCGGAGGTCCGCGACGTATCGACGGTGATGCCCTCGGGCACCGCGGCCGCGGTGGTGCGCTCGGAGATCTCGAAATACTGAGGCAGCGGCGCAGTTCCACCGAGGTGAAGCCAGCGAACAAGACGACGCGTACGGAGTGCAAGGGTGTCTCGCACAGCGTCGTTGTGGAACCGCCTGGCGATCAGCACCCTCGCTTCGGCGTCGGCCAGCTCGGCCACCAGTTGAGGTCGCAGCGACGTCGTGCCGTAGGCGGCTAGAGCGTTGGACAACCGGTTCTCCGCGAGTTCCCGGTCTTGCCGGTCTGCCCGTTCAGCGGCGTCCGCCAAGGTGACGAATCTGCGAGCGTCGTCGGCGCTCATGTCCACGGCCGCCGCGCGGACCACCGCTGCACGGCGGGACAGTGCTGCATCGAGCGCCAACCAGGACTGATCCGAACGCACATGCAGCCGATCGAGTCGATTCGCCGTCCCATAGGCCCACAGCCCGACGACCAAGACGACGGCGGCGACAAGTCCGAGAATGAAGATCGTCAAAGCGGAAAAGGTCATGACCCCACCACACGAACACCGGTGCCGCCGACCGTGACGGTCTCGTAAACACGCAGGATCTGCTCGGCAACGACCGGCCAGTCGTATTCGGCGACAACACTTGTCGCGGTGTTGACGAGAGCACGGCGTCGGTCCGGATCGCCGAGAACGGAATCGATTGCCTCGGCCAGGGCATCGGAGTTCCCGATGGGGACCAGCAAGCCGGCCTGGCCGTCGCGAAGAACACGGCGGAAGGCGTCCAACTCACTCGCGACGACGGCGGTACCGGCCGCCATGGCCTCGACAAGCACGATCCCGAAGCTCTCGCCGCCGAGGTTGGGCGCGCAGTAGACGTCCGCACTACGAAGCGCCGACGCTTTCTCCTCGTCGCTGACCTGCCCGAGCAGTCGGAGATGCTTGAAGTACTTGCCCGCTTCTTTGCGGAGTTTTTCCTCGTCGCCGCGCCCGACCACGATCACTTCGAGATCAGGATGACGCTCGACCAACTCCGGTAGTGCACCGAGGAGGACGGCCATCCCCTTACGCGGTTCGTCGTAGCGCCCGAGGAACAGAATGGTTCCACCCTCGCGCGGATAGCCGGGCAACATGTCGGCCTCGGCAAACGCTGCGACGTCGACGCCGTTGGGTATTTCGACCGCGTCGGATCCGAGGGACTCGACCTGCCAACGACGCGCCAACTCCGACACTGCGATCCGGCCACTGATCTTCTCGAGATACGGGGCCAGGACACCCTGAAAAGTGCTCAGCACCAACGACTTCGTGGTCGACGTGTGGAAGGTGGCGACGATCGGGCCTTCCGCGATACGCAACGCGAGCATGGACAGACTCGGCGCATTGGGTTCGTGGATGTGCAAAACGTCGAAGTCGCCTTCCGCGATGAACTTGCGGAGGCGGGCGTTCGCCGTCGGGCCGAAGGACAACCGTGCAACAGAACCGTTGTAAGGAATCGCGACAGCTTTACCAGCGGAGACCACAAAATCCGGCAACTCGTCATCGTCGGACGACGGCGCAAGGACGCTCACCTTGTGGCCGCGTTCGATCAGCACCTCGGCCAGATCCACCACGTGCGCCTGCACCCCGCCGGGGACGTCGAAGGAGTACGGGCAGATCATGCCGATTTTCATTCACCCTCCATGCGGGCGAGCCGCGATTCGGAGAGATCCGAGCGCCACAGCGGCTGAAGCATGTGCCAGTCAGCGGGGTGCTCTGCGATGTTGACCGCGAATCGGTCGGCCAGTGCCTGCGTGGCCGGGCCGACGCCGCCGGAAACGTCGATCGGCGGGTCGATCTTGAAACCCCACCCGTCGGGAGTGAACCAGCAGTGGACCGGTAGAAGCGGCGCTCCGGTGTCGATCGCGAGCTTCGCCGGGCCTGCGGGCATGCGAGTGGGTTCTCCGAAGAACGTGACGGGCACACCCTTCTTCGCCAGATCGCGCTCCCCCAACAGGCACACGATCTTGTTCTCACGCAGATGCTTGGAGAGTTCGACGAACGGAGGATGCTCTCCGCCGCTGAGCGGGAAGATCTCGAAGCCGAGACTCTCGCGATATTCGACGAACCGTTCGTACAGGGATTCGGGTTTGAGCCGCTCGGCCACCGAGGTCAATCCACCCCACTGCTGAACGCACCACACGCCGGCCATGTCCCAGTTGCCACTGTGGGGCAGCGCCAGCACTGCGCCATGACCTGCCGCCATCGCCTTTTCCAGATGTTCCTGGCCCTCGACCAGCGCATGCAATGCTTTACCGGTGGCGACCAGGTCCATCGACGGTAGACGGAACGCCTCACGCCAGTACCGGGCGTACGAGCGCATCGAATCCTTGATCAGCTGATCCGGGACTTCCTCCGGTGTCGTGCCCAGAACTCTCGCGAGGTTCTTCCTGAGTTGTTCGGGTCCGCCCTTGCGTACCGCGAAATCCGCTCCGGCGTCGAACAGCTTGACTGCCACCGATTCCGGCAGGCTTCGCACCAGACGCCAACCCGCGGCGTATCCCAGATCGGTTGCACGCTCGGAAAAACTCATTGCTCTGCCTCGCCGTCGGTGTTCGACTCACCATCGGTCGTAGATGACGCCGGGGCGATCGGCAGAAGTTCCCGGGCGCCAGGTGAATTGCGGACCGCGAGCACTCGTTGGAAGACAGTGACGATACTTCCGGCGGCAAGTACCCACATCGCGATGTGGATTGCCCACGGTAGACCCATGCCCGTAAGGCCCGAGCCGACCAACACGATGATCAGCCGGTCCGGACGCTCGATCCAACCACCGTCGGCAGTCAGCCCGCTCGCCTCGGCGCGTGCCTTCGCGTACGAGATGACCTGCGAGGTGACGAGGCAGATGAGCGTCGCCACGAGAAGCCACTTGCTGTTCTCGTGGTAGACCGCCCACCACGCAAGGCCGGCAAAAATCGCACCGTCGGCCACGCGATCACAGGTGGCGTCCAGGACGGCCCCGTAACGCGTTCCGCCACCGCGAGCACGGGCCATGGCGCCGTCGAGCATGTCGAACATGACGAAGAACCAAATGAACATGGTTCCCCAGAACAGGTGTCCGGACGGAAACAGAGTCACCGCCCCGGCGACACTCGCCACCGTGCCGATCACCGTCACCGCGTCTGGCGTCAGGCCGGTCTTGACCAGCGCCTTCCCCATAGGTGCCGTCACCTTGGACACCGATTCGCGTCCGAAGAAGCTCAACACCGCAGGAAACCTCCCCGTCGTGAGTTCCGGATTGGAACTCGTCGCAGCACAGCATCCTGCCATGAAGCCGGACGCATCGATCTATTGTTGCCAGGCACCGGCGAGTAGTCCCCTGGTCTCCCGCAGCAGTTGCGGCATCACCTTCACCCCACCGAGCACGGTGATGAAGTTGGCGTCGCCACCCCAGCGAGGCACTACGTGTTGGTGAAGGTGCTCGGACAGCGAACCGCCCGCAGCGGCACCGAGATTCAGGCCGACATTGAATCCGTGAGGATTCGACACACTCTTGATCACCCGCAGCGCACGCTGGGTGAACGCCATCAGCTCGGCGCTCTCCTCCGGCGTCAGATCTTCGAGAGCCGCGACCTTGCGATACGGAACCACCATGAGATGCCCGGGGTTGTACGGGTACAGGTTCAGAACCGCGTAGACATGCTCACCGCGGGCAACGATGAGCCCTTCTTCGTCCGACATCTTCGGGATGTCGATGAACGGCTCACCCGTCGTGCCCGGGGTGTTGGGCGCCTCGGTGATGTACGACATCCGATGCGGCGACCAAATGCGCTGCAAATGGTCAGGGTCGCCGACGCCGTGGTCGATCAGCGAACCTGGTCCCTCGTCACCGGGGGCGCTCACTGCGCCACGCTTGGCTGCACCAGTTCGGCTGTCGGCGAGGCGTTCTCGCGACGGCTGATCCACTCGGTGATGATCCGGACGGCGTCGTCGACGGGAATTCCGTTGATCTGGGTTCCGTCGCGGAAGCGGAAACTGACCGCGCCGGCTTCCACGTCACGCTCGCCCGCCAGGAGCATGAACGGGACCTTCTGCGTGGTGTGGTTGCGGATCTTCTTCTGCATGCGGTCGTCACTGAAGTCGACCTCGGCGCGCACACCGGCAGCCTTGAGCTTCTTCGTGACGTCGAACAGGTGATCGGCGAATGCCTCGGCCACGGGGATTCCGACGACCTGCACCGGTGCCAGCCATGCCGGGAAAGCGCCGGCGTAGTGCTCGGTGAGGACACCGAAGAACCGTTCGATCGAGCCGAACAGAGCGCGGTGGATCATGACCGGACGAGTCTTGACGCCGTCGTTGCCGGTGTATTCGAGCTCGAACCGCTCGGGCAGGTTGAAGTCGAGCTGGATGGTCGACATCTGCCAGGTACGGCCGAGTGCGTCCTTGACCTGAACGGAGATCTTGGGACCGTAGAACGCGGCTCCGCCCGGGTCCGGCACCAGAGTCAGGCCGGAAGCTTCGCCGACCTCGGCGAGCGTTGCGGTCGCCTCTTCCCAGACGTCGTCGCTACCGACGAACTTGTCGGGGTTCTTGGTCGACAGCTCGAGGTAGAAGTCGTCGAGGCCGTAATCTTTGAGCAGGTTCAGCACGAACTGCAGCGTGGTGGTCAGCTCGTCGCGCATCTGCTCACGGGTGCAGTAGATGTGAGCGTCGTCCTGAGTCATGCCGCGCACACGGGTCAAACCGTGGATGACGCCGGACTTCTCGTAGCGGTAGACCGAGCCGAACTCGAAGAGCCGCAACGGCAATTCACGGTACGAACGTCCGCGCGCACGGAAGATCAGGTTGTGCATCGGGCAGTTCATCGGCTTGAGGTAGTAGTCCTGGCCCGGCTTACGCACGGTGCCGTCCTCATTGAGTTCCTCGTCGACGTGCATCGCCGGGAACATGCCGTCGCGGTACCAGTCGAGGTGACCGGAGACCTCGTACAGATGGCCCTTGGTGATGTGCGGGGTGTTGACGAACTCGTAGCCGGCCTCGATGTGGCGGCTGCGGGAGTAATTCTCCATCTCGGTGCGGATGATGCCGCCCTTGGGATGGAAGACCGGCAGACCGGAGCCGAGTTCGTCGGGGAAGCTGAAGAGGTCCAGTTCGGTACCGAGCTTGCGGTGATCGCGACGCTCGGCCTCGGCGAGCAACTCGAGGTACTCGTCCTGAGCCTCGGTGGACTCCCACGCGGTGCCGTAGACACGCTGAAGATCGGCGTTGTCCTGATTTCCGCGCCAGTACGCGGCGGAGCTACGCGTCAGCTTGAACGCCGGGATGTGCTTGGTGGTCGGAATATGCGGACCGCGGCACAGATCGGACCAGATCTTGTCGCCGGTACGAGGATCGAGATTGTCGTAGATGGTCAGCTCGTTGCCACCCACCTCCATGATCTCGGGATCGTCGATTCCGGACTTGTCGTCGATGAGTTCGAGCTTGAACGGCTCGTCGGCCAACTCGACCCGGGCGTCCTCGATCGAATCGACGACTCGACGCGAGAAGCGCTGCGATCCCTTGATGATCTGCTTCATGCGCTTTTCGAGCTTGGTCAGATCTTCCGGAGTGAACGGACGATCCACCGCGAAGTCGTAGTAGAAGCCGTCTTTGATCGGCGGCCCGATGCCCAGCTTCGCATCAGGGAATTCCTTCTGGACCGCCTGAGCGAGGACGTGGGCCGCGGAGTGTCGGATGACGCTGCGACCGTCTTCGGTAGATGCCGCGACCGGCTCGACGTCGACATCGACCTCAGGAGTCCACGACAGATCCTTGAGCGTTCCCTCGCCGTCCCGCACGACGACGATCACGTCGGGCCCCTTCGTGGGGTATCCGGCTTCGCGCACTGCAGTCCCGGCGGTCGTCCCCGCGGGCACCCGAAGTGGGGCGGCTGAGTGCTCTGGCGCGGGACTGGTCACGGCGATGTGCTCCTAAGGTATTGCGACAAGTTAAGGCAGGCGTCGTACCCACTGCGAGCACGCGCACGATCATGTTATCGGCCCTACCGACATGTCGAGACAACCGAGTGAAGGAAACCGGCCTCGTTCAGCTCACAGTGGCGACTCGAGCCACGAGTAGTCCAGCCCTACCCATGTCCCGATCAGGCCGAAGGTGCCGAGCACCCACAAAGTCGCCAGGACGAACACTGTGGTGAACAGAACGCCCAACCCTTTGACGAACAGCGACTGCTTGCCGAACCATTCCATGAACCTGTCGTATCGAGCCTTCGCAAAATGAAGGAGTCGATGAGCCCAGGCGAACTCCGACGCCAGGATCCCCAGGCCGGCGAACACGATGAGCCATCCGGGGCCGGGGTACGGAATAGCTATGACACCTGCGGCGAGCACGATCACGCCTACGACTCCGACGCCGATGCGGTACGCAAGATTGAGGGTGGGCCGCGCGGCGATTCCAGCGCGCCACCGCTCCCAGCGGGACTCTGCGTCTTGGAAGACGGACAGGTCTGAATCGTCGACGGGAGAATCGACCTTTTCGGTACTCAAGTCGGTCACCTTTTCCGTCGCGAAATGTCTCTTCGACCAGGCTACCGAAATCGTCGACCGGCGACCTGCGACGACGGTATGCATGTCAAAATAACTGTGCTCTCGAACGACTGTGCTCTCGAACGACTGTGCTCTCGAACGACTGAAGGCGTCCCCGATGATCGGGAACGCCTTCAATGTTTTCTGTGGTCCCGGCTGGGATCGAACCAGCGACCTTCCGCGTGTGAAGCGGACGCTCTCCCACTGAGCCACGGGACCGTAGGCCATCCGAACGCATGCGCTCGAACGAGTTGGAACATTAACACGGCTGCGCGATGAATACGAATCACCAGGTTGGCATTCGTTTTGCTCCAGGCGACCCCGAAATCTACGAATTCGAGCTGATTCCAGACCGTATTCATCGCCGAGACGGACAGTTGCAACGCGCGCGACGGGCCGATTCGACTCCGAACACGCCACTGAGCTGGTGATTTGTGTGTATCCGACACGGTCGGCTAATGTTTCCAACGCACCGAGGAGAGCGAGCAGCTCCCCAAGCAACACGGTGCGATGCGGACGTGGCGCAGCTGGTAGCGCACAACCTTGCCAAGGTTGGGGTCGCGGGTTCGAATCCCGTCGTCCGCTCGAGAGGTGTGACTCAACCTTTTACGGTGGAGTGGCCGAGTGGTGAGGCAACGGCCTGCAAAGCCGTGCACACGGGTTCGATTCCCGTCTCCACCTCGCGCGATTAGCTCAGCGGGAGAGCGCTTCCCTGACACGGAAGAGGTCACTGGTTCAATCCCAGTATCGCGCACCACGTCAGGCCTTCGGGCCTGATGGTCAAGGCCTGCTTGCAGGTCTGATAAGTTAGAAAAGTACTGAGTTCCGGTAACGGAGTTCATTGCTCATGCGGACGTGGCGCAGCTGGTAGCGCACAACCTTGCCAAGGTTGGGGTCGCGGGTTCGAATCCCGTCGTCCGCTCCATTTTTCTCCAGAACCCGCGCGATTAGCTCAGCGGGAGAGCGCTTCCCTGACACGGAAGAGGTCACTGGTTCAATCCCAGTATCGCGCACCATTTGAGAATGCAAGAAGCCGGAACCTCAGGGTTCCGGCTTTTTGCGTTTGAGCGCCGAACACATCAACCGCAGTACTGACGCAAGCCCCCTGGGGATTCCACGTCAGTACTGCGGTTGATGTAGCTGATCAGGGTGATGGAGCTGATCAGTGAGAGAAGCGGTTCGCTGCCGAGGTCATCGCGCGCAACGAGGACTCCGTGGACGACTCCGCAATACCCATCGCCCAGCTCCGACGTCCGTCGCACTCGGTGAAGATGAACGTCGCGGTGCGGTGACCGATCTGGTGCTGGTGGAAAGACAGGATCTCGAGCGAGATTCCCGCGTCGTGCAGCATCGAGGTCATAGCCGAGATCGCGCCGGTCGAGGTGGCGGACGCTTTCTGGATGCGCTCCCCCAGACCGAGCGTCGCTTCGAAGGTCCACCGACCCGGTGCAATCTTTTCGGATGACCACGCGCCCAGACGGATCGGGCCGCTCATTGCCGCGTACGTGGACTCGAACTCGGTCCAGGACATCGCAGAGCATTCGGCACGCAGGCCGGCAGGCAGAGATTTTCCGTGGCGCGCCGCGAAAGGATCAGCAGCCGTAGAAGAAGAATCAGAAGCGAAGGCGAAGTTGTAAGTCATGATCGTGGTCTTCCTGGAATGAAGTGGAGGACCAACTGGTAGCAAGACGACCCGCAGCGAGGGGTCGGTCCGATTCAGACCCCGCTACGGCGGCTTACTACGAGAATTCGCTTCATGAGAGAAGAGGCTAGGCGGCCTGGTCCCATAAAGCAACCCAGACCGCTTCCGCACAGCAACCCAGACCGCTTACGCACAGGTCAGACCTGAGCCGCCTTGTGGTCGGCGATCAACGCCCGATACCACTCGAAAGAGGTCTTCGGTGTGCGCTTCTGAGTGTCGAAATCGACGTGCACCAGACCGAATCGCTCCTTGTATCCCGCGGCCCATTCGAAGTTGTCGAGAAGCGACCACACAAAATAACCGCGGACGTCGACGCCGTCGTCGATGGCCGACCGGAGGGCGCGAAGGTGCGCGTCGTGATAATCGATTCGTGCTTCGTCCTCGACGATCCCCGCGACATCCGGCGAGTCGTGGAAAGAACATCCGCTTTCCGTGATGTAGATCGGCGGCAGTGCATCACCGAAGCGCGCGTGGAACGTCCGCAAGATCTCGCCCAGTCCTTCCGGAACGATCGGCCACCCGAAATCGGTTGTGGGATAACCAGTTATCGCGACAGGAGCAAAGGGCAGGCCTGGCGGTAGGTCGACCTCGAGCACGCCCTCGGTCCCCTGGCCTTCCACTGGGGCGGCAATCATCGTCGGCTCGTAGTAATTGATCCCGTACCAGTCGAGCGGCGCCCCGATGATTTTCAAGTCCTCGTCGACAGGGCCGCTGAGCAGCTGCGCAAATTCGTCTGCAGGGTACTTTCCGACCAAGACCGGGTCGGCGAACATCCAATTGACAACGTGGTCGTAGATGTCGGCAGCCATCACGTCTTCCGGGGAATCCGAAGCTGCCCGCACCGGAGCATGATTGGAGGCGATTCCGATGTTCGTGCACCCGGTTGAACGAAGCGCTTCGACCGCGAGGCCGTGCCCGAGCAGCTGGTGATGCGCGGCCTGGAATGCCTCGAACCCCAAGGCCAGTCCCGGGGCATGAACTCCCAGGGCATGGCCGTAGAGCGTGTGCACGACCGGTTCGTTGAGCGGCATCCACATTCCGACGCGATCCGACAGTCGCTCACCGACGACCTGCGCGTACTCCCCCAGTCGATACGAGGTGTCGCGGTTCATCCAGCCGCCCTGCTCCTGCAAGGCGAGAGGCAGATCCCAGTGAAAGAGCGTGACAGCGGGGGTAATTCCGACCGAACACAGTCGATCGATCAATCGGTCGTAGAAGTCGAGCCCTTTCGCATTCACGGTCCCCGAGCCGGTGGGGAGAATTCGCGACCAGGACAGCGAGAGCCGATAGGCGTCGAGCCCGAGCTGTGTCATTAGTTCGATGTCCGATTCCCAGCGGTGATAATGATCGGCAGCGACCGTCCCGGTGTCGCCCCCGACGACTACACCGGGACGGTCACAGAACTCGTCCCAGATCGACGGTCCGCGACCGTCTTCGGCCACAGCTCCTTCGATTTGATAGGCCGCAGTAGCGGTTCCCCAGACGAAGGAAGACGGAAATTCTGGTGTCGGCTGCCGAGTCATGTCGGTCAGTTAATCAAAGAACCGTGCAAAACACGCAGCTTTGTTGGACACTCGACCAGTATCAAGATCCAGTACCGTTCGGCCTAACCGAACGAACGAGACAAAGGCCCTGCTTGATGACGGATAACACCCGCACCCTGACGAGGGCCCGGATCGCCACTTCGGTGGCCTTCGGACTTCAAGGATTTCTGCTCGCCGCCATTCTGACGCAGCTTCCGCAGTACAAGGACTTGTTCGAGCTGAGCGAGACGCTGGTGGTGGTTGCGGTTGTCACTGTGTCCGTCATCGCCGGCCTCGGCAGCGTGCTCGCCGAGATGCTGGCGGTACGGACGTCGAGCAAGATGACTCTGCGAACCGGACTCGCCGTCATCGCAGTCCTCGGCGGGGCAACGGGTATTGCGCCCAACGCGGCCATGTTCTTCGTCTTCCTGGCGATCTACGGCATCGGACTCGGCATGGTCGACGCGGCCGCCAACATGCAGGCGGTCTCGATCCAACACGCCAAGGGCCGGTTCATCCTCTCCTCGTTCCATGCTTCCTGGAGCGTCGGAGCGATTGTCGGCGCTCTCTTCATCTCGGCAACCGCAGGTCTCGACATTTCGATCCGCGTGACGCAGGTGATCGCGGGAGTTGTTGTCGGACTGATGCTTCTGGCCTTCGGCCCGCAACTGCTGGATCGGTCCGAGTCTCCGGTTGCCGATGCCAACATCACGAGCACCGCGAAGTTCACCGTCCCTACCCGCGCCTTCGTCCTCCTCGGCGTCGCGATGGCTTTGTTCTACGCGGTCGACTTCAGCGTCGGAAACTGGTCGACTCTCTACGTCAAGGACGAACTGCTCGCCGACGCCGGGACCGCTGCCCTGTCCGTGGCGGCGTACCAAATCGCCGCACTGATCGCACGACTGACCGGCGACTACTGGGTCGGGAAGTTCGGTGAGACCACCGTCGTGCGGATCGGCTCTCTCATCGGCGTAGTCGGTATGACAGTCGTTGTGCTCGCGCAATCTCCCGCCGTTGCCATCGCCGGTTTCCTCATCGTCGGGTTCGGGGTACCAGTGATCGCTCCGATCTGCTTCAGCGCCGCCGGCCGGATGGCGCCCCCGGATCAGGTCGACGCGGTGATCGCACGCATCAACCTCTTCAACTACGTCGGCACCGTGGTCGGTGGTGGCATCGTCGGCGCAGTCGCTGCCTTCAGTGACCTTCGGATCGGGTTCCTGATTCCGCTGGCGTTCTGCGCGATCTTGATAGTTCTTGCTCCCGCGTTCGCGCCGAAACGAGCCACGAGTCCGGTCACCGAGAACGCCGCTTGAGCATTGCGCCCCTGGAAAGTGGTGTACTTGATCGACCGAATTGTGTGCGCGAGAGGTAGAAACTGACGTGACGATCACCGTTGACCGGGCCGGAATCTGGGATTCCGAAGCAATCGCCGACGTGGCAGCGGTGACATTTCCATTGGCCTGTCCGCCGGACGCGTCGGACGACGACATCAGCGCCTTCATCGACAACGTTCTCTCCGTCGACAAGTTCTCCGAGTACCTGACCGATCCGACGCGAACCGTTCTCAAGGTCATTCGCGACGGTTCGATCGTCGGCTACGCGATGCTTGTCGACGACGAGCCCGCCGATCCGGACGTCAAAGCTGCTGTGACTCTTCGCCCGACGACAGAACTGAGCAAGTTGTACGTGCTTCCGGGTAACCACGGGACCGGCGCGGCAGCATCCTTGATGGACGCCGTCGTCGACCACGCACGACGCAGCGGAAGTGCCGGGATCTGGCTTGGTGTCAATCAGGAGAATCTGCGTGCCCAGAAGTTCTACGCCAAGCACGGTTTCACCCAGGTCGGCACGAAGACTTTCCTCGTGGGCGCACAACTGCACCACGATTTCGTGATGGAGCGCCCCGTCAGCTGACGGGCGTGCCGATCAGCCGGCCGCGACCTCGAAACGAGAAAGTGCGAGCAGACGCGAGGTCGCGCGCAGGTACTTCTTCTTGTACCCGCCGGCGAGCATCTCGGGAGTGAAGATCGCGTCGAGGCGTGCGCCGGAGACGGTGACCGGGATACTCGCGTCGTACAAGCGGTCGGCGAGAACCACGATGCGCAGTGCAACCGACTGATCTGTTGCGGGGTGGACGCCGTCGATGAAGACGGCCTTCACACCCTCGACCAGCTTGTTGTACCGCGACGGATGCAGAGTGCTGAGGTGCTTGCACAGCTCGTCGAAGTTGTCGAGCGTGGCACCGTCGATGGCGTCGGCCCGAGAAACCAATTCCTCCGACGAGATGGGCTCCGGCGCGGGCGGAAGGTCACGGTGACGGTAGTCGGGGCCGTCGACGCGAATCGTCTCGAAGATCGAGCCGAGCTTCTTGATCTCACGCAGGAAGTCCTGAGCGGCGAAGCGACCCTCACCGAGCTGGCCGGGAAGCGTGTTCGACGTCGCGACGATGGACACGCCGCGCGCGGAAAGCTCCGAGAGGAGGCGGGAGACGAGCATGGTGTCGCCCGGATCGTCGAGCTCGAATTCGTCGATGCAGAGCACGCTGTGGTCGGCGAGCGCTTCGACAGCCTTGTTGAAGCCGAGAGCACCGACGACGTGTGTCAGCTCGACGAAAGTTCCGAACGCCTTCGGCGACGGAACGCTGTGGAAGATCGATGCCAGCAAGTGCGTCTTACCGACACCGAATCCACCGTCGAGGTACAGGCCGGCGCCGGTCGCCTGGGTCTTCTTCCCGAACAATCCACGGCGTCCACCACTACGGATCTTGGTGACGCGCTTGGAGAATTCCTCGGCCTTGGCAACGGCAGCTGCCTGGCTCGGTTCCTTCGGATCAGGAATGTAGGACGCAAAACTCACCTCGTCGAACATTGCGGGAGGCACCATTTGAGCTACCAGTTGATCGGCGGGTACCACCGGGCTGCGATCGACAAGACGTTCATGCATCCGTCAAGGGTATCTACGTGATGTGATCTCTCATGTGCACCGTATGGATATTGCGACCTACTTCACACCAGGCCACGAAGACGAGCTCCGCAGCCTGTACGCCTATCCGGAGAATCTCTCGCAACCCTGGATGCGTGTGAACTTCGTTTCCAGCATCGACGGGTGCGTCTCCGTCGACGGGGTGAGCGGCGGACTGGGCACACCTGCAGACAAGTCGGTATTCGGGATCTTGCGCGAACTCTGTGACGTCGTCGTGGTCGGCGCAGGCACAGCGCGAGCCGAGAACTACGGGGGTGTGCAGATCTCGGACGCAGCCCGGGCCCGACGCACGGCAGGCGGCCTTGCTCCGGTGCCACCGATACTGGTCGTCTCGGCGCACGCGTCGATCGACCCCGAAAGCCGACTCCTTCGCGATACCGAAGTTCCACCGGTCCTTGTTGTCGGTCGCGACGCGGACTCCGCGGCAATTTCGGCGCTGAGATCTGCCGGAGCGCAGGTGGAGGTGACGGACTCACCGAACGTCACCAGCGGCGACATCGACAGGGCCTTGTCGGTTCGCAAGCTCCGTCGCGTGCTGTGCGAGGGCGGACCGTCACTTTTCGGCCAGTTGATCGAGGACAATGCCGTCGACGAACTCTGCGTCACCACGTCACCTCAACTGGTGGGTAGCAAAGTCGGCCGAATCTCACTCTCCCCCAACGCAATGCCCACAGCCATGCGTCCCGCGCACATCCTCGGCGATTCGGACGGCACGATCCTCACTCGATGGGTTCGTCAGCAGCCACGTCGATGAACCTGGCACTCTGGTCGGCATGCGCAGAGTTGCTTTGATGGCCGTCGTCCTCGCGACGTGTTGTGCGTGCGGCGCCGGACCGTCGCTTCGGCCCGCCGTCGCGGTCGAAGGCCGCACCGACGGCAGCCCGGCCCAGAGCGAGGGCCCGTCGCCCGATGCGCCGCCGGCTGTCCCTGGCGTCCCGACCGACGACATTCCGTGGCGAGACTGCACCGGCACGTCACTCGCCGACCAGGCTCTCGCAGCGTCGAGCGCCGGAGTCATCCTCGAATGCGCCGAATTCAGTGCTCCCATCGACGTGACCGGCGCCATCGACGGCAACTTCACGGCCGGGTTGACCCGCGCTCGTACGTCGTCGACGCCTGCCGACGCATACCCGATCGTGTTCACATCCGGCACCGATCGTTCGTCGGGAAACTCGCTCGCCATGCTCGCCGCATCCGGCTTGAACACGGTTCTCGCCGAACATCCCGTGGTTGCCCTCGATCGCCGCGGAATCGACAGGTCCACCGCAATCGACTGCATGACGCCGGAAATTCGGCGCGGACTTCACGATCTGGGCCAATTCGACTCGGACACCACCGGTGACGCCGCCGATGCGGTCGCGGCCCTCGGTCACGACGCCACCATTGCCTGCACGGACTACCTCGACCCCCAAGAACTGAAGTTCGGCGCCGACTCCGCAGCCGAGGACATCGACGCGTTGCGCACACGGTGGGGCGTCGAGACCATCGCTCTGTGGTCGGCAGGGTCCGGCTCGGACATAGCGCTGAGCTATGCGGCAGCCCACCCGAACAACCTCGCGAGATTGATCCTCGATTCTCCCGCTCCTGTGGCCACTGACGCTGCCACCGAAGCCGAGAGCCGCGTGCAGGGCGAGGAAGCGGCATTGACCGCGTTCGCTCAGCGATGCGTGGCGCTGGGGTGCTCGCTCGGACCGGATCCGAAAAAAGCGGTCACCGACTTGATGGAACGCGCTCGGGCCGATGAATTCCAACCACTGTCCGCCGCAGCAGTGTCTAACGCGATTTCGGCAAGCCTGTGGACAGCCGGAACCAATCGTGAGCAAGAAACCCGCTCACTCGCCGACGCTCTGACCGCGCTCGGTACCGGAAACGCTTCACCGATTCGGGAGCGCGCCGCCCGGGCGGAGAACGAGGTGGACGGCGACGGCCAGTTCATCGGACGGTGCACCGACGGTATGCAGTGGCCGGGGATCGGGCGTGTCCGCGAACTGGCGGACACGTGGGGCACCAACTATCCGGTATTCGGTCGAGAAGCCGCGCTCGGATTGCTCGCATGCGCCAGCTGGCCGTCGACCGCCAACTCTCCCCTGCCAAATCAGTTGAAGCCCCCAGTCCTCGTGCTGAGCGGTCAGGGTGACCCGGCCGTCGGGAACTCCGGACTCTCGACCGTCACCGGCGTCGTGACTAACGCAGGGTCGCGCTTCGCAACCCTGGACTGGCAGGGTGCGGGTCATCCCGCGGCGCAATCCACGTGCGCTCAACAGGCGATGCGCCTCTACCTCAGCGACGCCTCCCTGCCCAGCAACGGAAGCGTGTGTCCGGCCTGACTCGGGCGCTTGTCCACCACGACCGAAAAGGGGTGCATCCCCCGATCACACCCTGCTCCGGTGTACCGTGCCGAAGTGTTCCTTCGACAGCTCGAGCCGCGTACCGGGCGGACAACCCAACAAGTCGTCAACTTCGTTTTGTGGCCGATCGCCGTGATGACCGTGCTCAATCGTGTCATCGTCACAGCAGTCAACGGCGCCATCACCGATGACTTCCGACCGGTCTACAACGCCGCGCTGGCGTTCTGGAACGGGCGTGACGTCTACACCGCAGATTTCAACTCGGTAGACCCCCATTACCTGTACCCACCATCGGGTTCGTTGTTGATGGCGCCCCTGGCCATCCTCGATCCCGAGCGTTCGCGGTGGCTGTTCATCGGTGTCAATGCCGTCGCCATCCTCGTGGCCCTCTACCTGCTGTTGCGCCTGTTCGACCTGACGATCAGTTCCATTGCCGCGCCGATTCTCGTGCTCGGCGCTTTCATGTCGGAGACGGTCACCAACACATTGGTGTTCACCAACATCAACGGGCTCGTGCTGCTCGGCGAAATTGCCTTCCTCCTGCTGCTGATGCGCAAGAAGGATCTGTGGGCCGGCGCCGCGATCGGGCTCACCATCGCAGTGAAACCCACTCTCGCGCCGCTGCTCCTGCTGCCACTCGTTCGCGGCCAGTGGAAGGTGTTCGTCACCGCCCTGGGCATCCCGTTCATTCTCACCGTCGTGGCGTGGCCACTGGCGTCGGATCCGATGGACTTCGTCCGCCGCACCGTGCCGTACCTTCTCGAATCGCGTGACTACTTCAACAGTTCGATTGTCGGAAACGGCGCCTACTTCGGTCTGCCCGAATGGTTGATCCTGCTGCTGCGCGTCGTGTTGGCCGCCATGGTCGCCGTCTCTCTGTGGCTTCTGTACCGCTACTACCGCAACGACGAACTCTTCTTCCTCACCACCGCAACCGGTGTGATCATGACCGCATCCTTCCTGCTGCCCTCGCTCGGTCAGATGTACTACTCGATGATGCTGCTCCCGCTCCTGATGTCCGTGGTGCTCAAGAACTCGGTCATGCGGAACTGGCCGGCCTGGCTCGCCGTCTACGGCTTCATGACTTTCGACAGCTGGTGGTCGAACCGCTGGCCGACCTTCGGTCGGGCCGCCGAATACACCAAGAGCACCCTCGGCTGGAGCCTCCTGCTGATCGTGATCTTCTGTGTCCTCGGATACCGGTATCTGGTCGCGCGTCGCGAAGGTCGCTTGGATCGCGGAATCGATCCCGCCTACCTCCTCGATCCCCCGCTCGCAGCCGTCTCACCTGCCGGCGAAGCCGAAACGGCGACAAAGCATTAGCGTGGAGGCATGAGTTCTTCACACGATGGCATCGACAGCACACCTGAGGTCACGTACACCGAGAGCGAGTGGCGCGAAAAATTGACGCCGGAGGAGTTCGCGGTTCTGCGGCAAGCCGGCACCGAACGGCCCGGCGTGGGCGAATACACCGACACCACCACCGAAGGTGTGTACTCCTGCCGCGCGTGCGGCGCCGAACTTTTCCGCAGCACGGAGAAGTTCGAATCACATTGCGGGTGGCCGTCGTTCTTCGATCCCGCAAACTCCGACGCCGTCATCCTGAAGGAAGACGTGAGCCTCGGAATGCGCCGCGTCGAGGTGATCTGCAAGAAGTGCCACAGCCACCTCGGTCACGTCTTCGAGGGTGAGGGATACCCGACGCCGACCGATCAGCGGTACTGCATCAACTCGATCTCGCTGGTTCTCAAGCCTGCTGAGTAAGCAGTCCGTGGGCTACCCCCGTGGTACGGGAGTAGCCCACGGTTCGAGACTTCGACTCAGAAGTCCCAGTTCAGCGCAGTCGGGCTCAGACCGGCCGCATTCAGGTCCTCGTTGCGAGCGACAAGACCGTCTTTGACGGACCCGATCCCGCCACCGATAGCGCCGGAAGTGATGTCCGTCAGTGAGGCGTCGCCGCCCGTGACCTCCTTCGTCACGATCGCAGCGGACGCTCCCGAGACCGCGTCGTCGAAGGCGCCTCGCGCGATCTCCTGCAACCTCGAACCGGTCGGAAGCGGGTTCGGGTCCGGCCCGACACGATCCGGCGTCGTCTTCAATCCTGCGTTCGCGAGCCCCTTGATGAAACCGTCGCGCCCTTCGGTCACAACCTTGCCACCGTCGATCGACTGGCGGTGATCCATCGACATCTGGCCCAGTTGAATGGCGAGACCGGAGAAGACGGCTGCCGCAGCTTCCACTGCCGCAGCCTCGATCACTCGTATCAATAATTGCTGCAACAACATTCGGACCGTGAGGGTTGTTGCCACCTCCGCCGCCACGACCCCGGCGGTACTGACACCCAACGTCGGGACAGCGGCCGCCACCATGGCGGCAATCTCGAGCGCCAGTGCGCTCAGCGCCGCGAGGATCGACAGTTTGGTGTACTCGATGTCCGTGCCTGTG
This sequence comes from Rhodococcus sp. NPDC056506, assembly GCF_042794945.1. Taxonomy (NCBI): domain Bacteria; kingdom Bacillati; phylum Actinomycetota; class Actinomycetes; order Mycobacteriales; family Nocardiaceae; genus Rhodococcus; species Rhodococcus sp. NPDC056506. The sequence goes on from NZ_JBHTSW010000027.1 coordinate 51,731, forward strand.
TCGGTGCACGACTGGCCCAGTTCGGCTGCAGCAGAGGACAACCGCTCGAAGACCTCCGCAACTCCGCCGGCCTCCGACCAATACCGAGACAACGAGTCGCCGGCTTGACCGTCGATCGATGCCAGTACGGCCTGCAATCCGTAACCACCGGCAGCGGCCGAAGCCTCGATTTGATCAGCCGCACCTGACCAGGCATCACCTAATCGCCACAGTGCCGTTTCGTCTCCTTGCGGCCAGTCGCTGCCTACCGCGACCGACGCAACCGCCTGTAACCAGCCCGGAATCTCGAGTCCCATCAGAGCCCACCCGCCATGTCGTCGGCGAGCGAGGAGTCGATCGTTTCGAAACGATCGGCGATCTCGATCAGCGTGGCGGTGAATTCGCGCAGCGCGCCCGCGACCAGCGACATCCCACCGACCGCTGACGCCGAACCGGGAAGGTATGCGCCCGAGAATGTGGTTCCGAACTGGTCACCTCCCCAGCAACCCTCTTCGGCGGCGACCACTGCGTCGAGAGCGCTCCGAGCCTCGTCGAGATCGGCAGCGACCACCGCGAAGGCTGGTGCAGCACTCTTCATCGCGGCCACGTCCACACCTAGTTCAGACATTGCCGGAGCTCCTCAGAACGGTGCGGTCCCAGTGTTCGTCGCCGGTGACCGGTGTGGAGCTCGGACGAGGCTCGAGAATCTCGCGCAATCCGAGCACACCCGGAACCAGGTCCGGCAAGTCGATTCTGGCCGCCTCCGTGAACGGCTTCGTCATCTCGGCAACCTGTCGGCGCATGTCTTCTGCCGCAGAGGTGGCCGTAGCCAGAATCAGATTCCCCAACGCTGCCGGCGAATGCTTGCCGTAAGAACTCCCCGAGAGGGTAACTTCGACAACTGCCCCCGAAGCGTCCACGACGATTTCCACGCAGCCGTCACTCGAACGCGCGCTCGCCGCGGATCGAGCGATCCTCTCCTGCAAGTCCGCCAGCGATCGGGTCCGCTCCAACAGAACGTCCTGCATCGAATCGATCTGGGCCCGAAGAACTTCGACTTGCCCTCGCATCGAACCAACATCCGCTGCACTCACGATGGCCCCCACCTTCGATAGATCGTGACACCTGATTCAGGCGCTCACGAGGTTCGACGCGAGAGGTGGCCGATCGGTTCCGTCAGCGCGAACGAAGCACCGGCGGATCGAACGCCTTGACCGGCGGCAGGTCCCCGTCGAATTTCTCGATCTGTACCAGAACGTGCTGGCCGGTGCACCCGTGCGAGAGTGAGGACGTACCGATGTCCGGCGTCAGAACGTTGGGATTTCCGTGAACACACATGGCGTCGGGATCGGCAGGATCGAGCGGGTCGTACCACGCACCGGTGGACAGCTGGACGACATCGCTCCGCAAATCCGAATCGACGATCACACCAGCAAGGCACGCCCCGCGATCGTTGAACACGCGCACCACGTCACCACCCGACACGCCGCGCGCTGCCGCCGCATCGGGGTGCATACGAATCGGCTCGCGTCCCTGAATCTTCGACGCCTGGCTCGCAGCGCCGTGATCGAGTTGGCTGTGCAGCCGCGACTTGGGCTGGTTGGCGATCAGGTGAAGCGGGAACTGCGAGGCACGCGGGCCACCCAACCATTCGTCGGGCTCGTACCAGCGCGGATGCCCGGAGCAGTCGTCGTAGCCGAAGGACTCGATGGTCTCGGAGAAGATCTCGATCTTCCCACTGGGAGTCGAGAGCGGATACTTCTCGGGATCCTCGCGGAAGTCGCCGAAGAGCACGAGGTTGTCTTCGGTTCGCATCCGGTAGTGCCCGTCTGCCCAGAAATCCTCGAACGTCGGTGTGTTGCCGCCGTCTGCATCGACAAACGGCCGCCATCGATCGTAGAGGTGCTCGATCCACTCCTGTGAGGATCGCCCCTCGGTGAACTGTTCCCCGAATCCGAGCGCAGAAGCCAGATCGGCAAACGTGTCGTAATCGTCACGCGAGTTCTCGAAAGGTGGAACGACCTGCTGCATCGCAACCAGAAGCGGGTCGTTCCGAGTGCAGCTCAGGTCATTTCGTTCGAGCGAGGTGGTCGACGGGACAACGATGTCTGCGCTGCGAGCCATCGGCGTCCAGTACGGATCGTGAACGACGATCGTGTCCGGCCGTGCAAAAGCGCGTCGCAGCCGCGGGAGATCCTGATGGTGATGGAAGGGATTGCCACCGGCCCAGTAGACCAACCGAATGTCAGGATAGGTCAGGCGTCGGCCGTCGTAGTCGAACTCCTCCCCGGGCGAGAGCAGCAGATCGGAAATCGCGGCTACCGGTATGAAATCCGACACCGGATTCAGACCTTGGGAAAATGTCGGCAACGGATACGGGACCGGGGCTAGACCGGGCTCGTTCATCGAACCGTAGCCGTGCCCGAAACCGCCACCCGGAAGCCCGAACTGACCGAGCATCGCTGCGAGTGTCACGCCCATCCACGGCGCTTGCTCACCGTGTTTGATGCGTTGCAACGACCACGTGACGGTCACCAGCGTCCGGCCGGACGCCATTCTCCGAGCCAGGTCGGTGATGAACTCGGCAGAAACTCCGGAGATCTCCTGCGCCCAGCGGGGATCCTTCGGGACTCCGTCCGTCCGTCCGAGCAGGTAGTCCTCGAAGCGTTCGTAGCCGACACAGAAGCGGCCCAGGAATTCGCGATCGTGCAGGTTCTCCGACGCCAGGACAAACGCCAGGGCAAGCATGATTGCCACGTCGGTGCCCGGAACGGGTGCGATCCACTCGCAGTCGCCATCGACGTCGTCACGCAGCGGACTGAACGAGACGATCTTTCCGCCGCGGGCCCGAAACGCGTTGAGCGCCCCGAGCGTCGGATGATCGCTCGTACCACCGGCATTGACTCCGGTGTTCTTGATCGGCACTCCCCCGAATGAGACGAGGAGATCGGAATGCTCCGCGATGACGTCCCACGACGTGGAGCGCGCGAACAACTTCCAGTGCGTTCCGACCACGCGCGGCATGATGACGCCGGTGGCGCCGAGTGAGTAGCTGTGGACCGACTTGGTGTATCCGCCCAGCTGATTCAGAAATCGGTGAACTTGGCTCTGCGCGTGATGGAATCGACCGGCGCTGGCCCAACCGTACGAGCCACCGAAGATCGCGTTGTTTCCATGTGTGTCGACCACGCGGCGCAGTTCACGGGAGAGGAGTTCGGTCAGCTCGTCCCAGGAGACCGAGACGAATTCGTCCGCTCCACGTTGGTCGCTGGGACCCGGTCCGTTCTCGAGCCAACCTCGGCGCACCGCCGGGCCGGCAACGCGAGCTCGACTGCGCACCGAACCGGCGAGGTTACCGAGCATCGGCGAGGGGTTCGAATCACCCTCGTACGGATGCACTGCGGTCACCTCGCCGGCGACCGACGCGGCGGTGAACATTCCCCAATGGGACATGTGTTGACGACGCCGGTTCGGTGCAGTTGTCACAGAAACTACCTTCGAAGTAGGTCAGGGAAGGGAAAGGACCAGCTTCTCGATGTCCACGCGCGGCCCCGTGAAGAACGGCACCTCTTCGCGAACGTGCAAGCGAGCTTCGGTGGCACGCAGATCGCGCATCAGATCGACGATACGGATGAGCTCCGGCGCTTCGAACGCGAGAATCCACTCGTAGTCCCCCAGCGCGAAGGCCGGGACCGTGTTAGCGCGAACGTCCTTGTACGAACGAGCAGCCATACCGTGATCGGCGAGCATCTTGCGACGCTCCTCGTCGGGGAGCAGGTACCACTCGTACGAGCGGACGAACGGGTAGACGCAGATGTAGTCGCCCGGATCCTCACCCGCGATGAAGGAGGGCACGTGGCTCTTGTTGAACTCCGCGGGGCGGTGCACCGCCGAGTTGCTCCAGATCGGAGCACTCGCCTGTCCGAGGACCGTGGTGCGACGGAAATCCGCGTACGCGGCCTGCAGCTCCTCGATGCTGGCCGCGTGGGTCCAGATCATGAAGTCCGCGTCGGCGCGCAAGCCGGCGACGTCGTAGATGCCGCGAACTGCGACGCCCTTGTCTTCGAGACCCTCGAAGAACAAGCGGGCGTCCTTGACCGCAGCTTCCCGATCATCGCCCAGCACACCGGGTTCCACCTGGAACACGGAGAACATGAGGTAACGGATTTCAGAGTTCAGTTTGTCGAAATCAAGGCGTGCCATGGGTCTATCGTGCCACTCGCTCGAATATCCGTGTAGCCGCCGTCGTGCCGACTGCGACACACGCCGGAACCCCGACGCCGTGCAGCCATGACCCGGCCACTTCGAGACCGTCGAACTGCGTCATCTCGGACTCGATTTCAGCCACGATTTCCGTGTGACCTGGGGCGTACTGGGGAAGACCGCCGTGCCACCGCTGGACGAAGCTTGCTCTCGGCTCCTCGGTGATTCCGGTCACGACCTCGAGATCGGCCCGCGCGAGTTCGATCAGTTCCCCATCCGGCCGGTCGACGATCTCCGATGCACCGAATCGGCCGAACGACACCCGAACGAGATGCTCGCCGCGATCAGCGAGGTGCGTCCATTTTCGACTCGACAACGTGAACGCCTTGGCGGTCAGGTCGGCGTCGGTGGCAACAAGAATCCCCGAATTCTGCGGCAGTTCGACCTGCCCGGACAAGCGGAGCGCCACCACCGCGGACGACGCCAGTTCGATCCGAGCGACGGTACTCGCAATATCCGTATCGACTCCGGCCAACAGCGTCGCTGCACGCGGCGCCGGGACCGCCAGAATGACCGCGTCCACGGTGCCGAGCGGATCGACGTGCCAACCCGTCCCGTCCCGGCGTAACTCCGAGGCCTCTCCACGGACGAAAGTCGCGTCGGCGGCCTCCCGCAGCGCATCGAGCAGGACGCCGTAACCGTCCCTGAGCGCTCCGAACACCGGTCCGGGCCCAGGGGTCGGCAACGCAGCCGCGACTGCATCCGTGAGGCTCTGAGCCCCGGCATCGAGCGCCGCAGCGAGCGTCGGCAATGCTGCGCGGACGCCGATGGTCTCCGCCAGCCCCGAGTACACCCCGCCCAGAAGCGGATCCACCGATCGGCTGACCACCTGATCACCGAATCGCTGCGAAACCAGTTCGGCAACACTGCAATCGGAACCGCGGGTCCACTCGAACGGGAAAGCCGGCTCGGCCGCTATGCGCGCCAGGGTCTGCTCGTCGACAAGATCTCGCACCGACTCCGCCGACGCCGGAATTCCCATCAGGGTTCCGGTGGGCAACCGATTCAGTGATCCCCGAGACCAGATCAACGGGCTCAACCCCGCGGGATAGACGATCTGATCGGTCAATCCCAGCTCGGCAAGAAGCGCGGGAACCTCGGGTCGACGGGCGATGAACGCCTCGGCGCCGATGTCGATCGGTCCGCCGCCCAGATCAACTGTTCGCAGCTTCCCTCCCAGTCGCGGTGAGTCGTCGACGACCGTGATGTCGGCATCGTAACCCAGACTGCGCCGAAGCCGGTACGCGGCAACCAGACCGGAGATTCCGCCTCCGATCACCGCGACCGACGGCCGAGTGGTCGTCACAGCGAGTGCACCAGCTCCACCGCCGCGGTGATCGCCGTGGGATCGGTGTCGGGAAGAACTCCGTGGCCGAGATTGAAGATGTGGCCGATGGCACCGGCTTCAATCGCGCGATCCCCTTCGGCGGCGATCCGTCGTACTTCGCGATCGATCACCTCGGGGCCCGCGAACAGGACCGCGGGATCGAGATTGCCCTGCAGTGCCTTGCGCGGACCGACACGACCTGCCGCGACGTCGAGCGGGATCCGCCAGTCGACACCCACGACGTCGGCGCCGGCCTCCCCCATCGCGCCGAGGAGTTCACCGGTTCCGACTCCGAAGTGGATGCGCGGAACGCCGGCAGCGGCAACCTCGGCGAATACGCGCTCGGAATGCGGGAGAACAAATTCCCGGTAGTCGGCCAGCGAGAGTGCGCCGGCCCACGAGTCGAACAACTGGACTGCGTCGACACCTGCCTTGAGCTGCGCTTGCAGGAAGCAGATCGTGGTGTCCGCCAAGCTTCCGAGCAACGCGTGCCAGGTCTTCGGGTCGGAGTGCATGAGCGCTTTGGTCTTCTCGTGGTTCCGGCTCGGACCGCCCTCGACCAGATACGACGCCAACGTGAACGGCGCTCCGGCAAAACCGATCAGCGGAGTCGAGCCCAACTCGACGGTGAGAAGCCGAACTGCCTGCGCGATTGCGCCTACCTCTTCGGGGACCAGACGCGGGAGTGCTGCGACGTCGGCGACGGAGCGAACCGGATTGGCAACCACCGGTCCGACGCCGGCAACGATGTCGAGATCGATTCCCGCGGCTTTGAGCGGAACAACGATGTCCGAGAACAGGATTGCCGCGTCCACGTCGTGACGGCGCACCGGCTGCATCGTGATCTCACAGACCAGTGCCGGATCGAAACATGATTCCAACATGCCGATCCCCGCGCGGATCTCGCGATACTCCGGCAGCGAACGCCCGGCCTGGCGCATGAACCACACCGGCCGTCGGCTCGGAGTGCGTCCGGTCGCCGCGGCAAGCAACGGTGCGTCGGGCAAAACTCGCCGAGCGCTGTATTCCGCCGACCCGGTGGTGCCTGAATTCATGTTGTCCAACCCGCTCATCAGTCCTCGCGCTCTCCGCCAACGTGTGTCTTCGATCGACTCAATGCTGCCATGTCCCACACTCCGGATCGGACACCCGAGCGGTTCGTGAGCGCCCCCACACCCGAGCCACACTCGGTCGGCGCGCCTCCACCTACCCGCCCGCATCCCCGACTAACGTCCTGACCTGTGACGACATCCGGATCGACAGCCGACCCGGCCGAGTTCCGTGCCGCCGTGGAGGCGATGACCGCTGCGCGGGTTCGGCCCGAGATAGAGGTCGGTCCCATCCGTCCGCCGCAGCGTCTCGCTCCGTACAGCCACGCCGTGGGGGCGGAGGTACTGCATCCGGACTCCGACGTCGTGGCAGAGCAATCCGAAGGTGACGCTTTCGGCCGCCTAATCCTGCTGTTCGATCCGGACGGCGACGAGGCGTGGAACGGCACCATGCGGTTGGTCGCCTATATCCAGGCCGATCTCGACGAAGCGGTCGCCGCGGATCCACTGCTTCCCGAAGTAGCCTGGAGTTGGCTGGTGGACGCGTTGGAGGCGGGGCCGGAACCTTTTGTCGCCCTGGGCGGTACGGTCACGGCCACAACTTCGGTGCGCTACGGCGACATCGCCGGGCCGCCCCGAGCCCATCAGCTCGAACTCCGAGCGTCCTGGACTGCAACTTCGTCCGAACTGGCCCACCACGTCGAGGCTTTCTGTGAAGTTCTCGCCTATGCGGCGGGACTTCCTCCCGCCGGGATAACCACGCTGTCGCGGCAGAACGACTGACTCTGCTACTCGTTTGAGCATTCCCCCGGAAAAATACTAGAACCTGTTCTAAAATGAGTCATGCAACGTCTCAGCGGACTCGACGCGACCTTCCTCTACTTGGAAACACCGACCCAGCTATTGCACGTTTGTGGACTTGTCCTGCTCGACCCCACGACCATCCCGGGCGGTTACGACTACCGGAAGCTGCTTCGCGAGTTGGACTCGCGGATGGCCACCATGCCGACCTTCCGGCGCAAACTCAAGGATTCGCGCCTCAATCTCGACTACCCGGTGTGGGTCGACGATCACGATTTCGACATCGAGCGGCATTGCCATCGGACCGCGGTACCCGCGCCGGGCACCCACGCGGAACTGGCGGAACTTGCCGGGCACATCGCCAGCCAGCCATTGGATCGGTCGCGTCCACTGTGGGAGATGTGGGTCATCGAGGGACTCGCCGACGGACAGATCGCGGTCATGTCGAAGATCCATCACAGCGCCGCCGACGGCATAACCGGCGCAAACATCCTGGCTCAGCTGTGCAGCCTCGAACCGGATTCACCGGCCCTGGTGGACCCCGACGCTCAGGGTGCAGGCGACGCGGGAACGCTTGACATCGCACTCGGCGGGCTCATGGCCGTGATCGCACGGCCCGCACGAATTGCCCGACTTGTTCCCGGCGGAATCGCCATGCTCCCCAAGTGGGTGACGCGCGCACGGAAGGGTGAAGCCATGCCTGCGCCGTTCACCGCGCCGCGGACCTCGTTCAACGGCGCCATCACCGGTCACCGCAACGTCGCGTTCAGCCAACTCGATCTCGCGAAGGTCAAAGCCGTCAAAGACCGTCACGGCGTGAAGGTCAACGACGTGGTTCTCGCGCTCTGCGCCGGAGCATTGCGTAAGTACCTGGAAGAACGGGACGAACTGCCGGAGGATTCCCTCGTCGCCATGGTGCCGGTGTCGGTCCACGGCAAATCCGATCGTCCGGGCACGAACCAGATCTCGGGCATGTTCACGCAACTCGGCACCCAGATCGCCGATCCGGTCGAACGTCTGCACGCGATCAGCGATTACAACGCCACCTCGAAGAACCACAACGAAGCACTCGGGGCGAACATGCTTCAAGACTGGTCGCAGTTCGCATCGCCGGCGGTGTTCGGCGCCGCTATGCGCGTGTACTCGTCACTCAAGCTCGCCGAACGTCACCCCGTCGTGTCCAACCTGGTGGTCTCCAACGTGCCAGGGCCGCCGGTCCCGCTCTACTTTTTGGGCGCGCAAATCAAAGGAATGTTCCCCCTCGGTCCGATCTTTCACGGGGCGGGCCTCAACGTGACGGTGATGTCGCTCGACGGAAAACTCGACGTCGGCATCGTCAGTTGCTCTGATCTGGCACCCGAATTGGACCAGCTCGCGCAAGGTTTCGGGGCAGCTCTCGACGAACTGTTCGAGGCTGAGGTGACAACCACTGTCCCCACTGCGACGTAGAGTCAGTGACCATGTCCGAAGTCACCGATGATGCGACCGAGCCCACCTCCGACGTAGTTCCGCTGCTCGTACCTCGTGACGGAGTTCCGGAAGTCATCACCACTGCCGCCGGCGTCGCAGCCGCCGCAGCCGCGCTGGCTTCCGGCCACGGCCCGCTCGCCGTGGACGCCGAGCGGGCATCCGGATTCCGCTATTCGGCACGGGCGTACCTGATCCAGCTCCGACGCGAGGGCGCAGGATCGTTCCTGCTCGATCCGATTCCGACGGCGCAAGATCTACAGCCGTTGGCCGAGGCGATCAACCCGTTGCAATGGGTGCTGCACTCGGCGGATCAAGATCTCCCCGGCCTCGCCGAATTGGGCCTGACACCAGCAGAACTCTTCGACACCGAACTGGCCGGACGACTGGCAGGCTTCGAGCGAGTCGGACTGGCCGCGATAGTCGAACGAACCCTGCGGGTGGAACTTCGCAAGGGTCACGGCGCTGCCGACTGGTCGACGCGCCCACTGCCGGAGGCCTGGTTGAACTACGCCGCCCTCGACGTCGAAGTGCTTCTCGAGCTGCGCGACGCGATGGAGGCCGAACTCGAATCACAAGGCAAGCTCGAGTGGGCGAAGGAAGAGTTCGAGTACATCCGGCTGGCCGGCCCGCCTAAACCCAAGCCTGACCGTTGGCGTCGTACGTCGCACATCACCTCACTCAAGACCACCCGTCAGTTGGCGGCAGTGCGGGCGCTGTGGCAGGCCCGTGAGGATCTCGCACGCAAACGCGACGTGTCGCCGAGCCGGGTCCTTCCCGACTCCGCGATCATCGATGCCGCTCTCAAAGACCCTCAGTCGTTGGACGCGCTCCGCTCCCTTCCCGTCTTCGGCGGACCACGTCAACGCCGTTATTCGCGTATTTGGATGGATGCACTCGAAGCAGCGCGCAGGCTCCCCGACAGTGAGCTTCCGCCGAAGACCCCGCCGATCGTCGGGCCCCCCGCCGCCGGTCGCTGGGCTCGACAGGATCCAGCCGCTGCCGACCGGTTGACGGCGGCGCGCGCAGCACTGTCGGACCTGAGCAAAGAGGTTTCGGTACCGGTGGAAAACCTGCTCCAACCCGACCTGGTCAGGCGCCTGTGCTGGGACTGGAAATTGGAACCCGACTCGGACATCGCCGAAGTCGAGAGTGCAATCGAGACCAAGCTCACTTCCGGTGGCGCACGTGGCTGGCAACGCACTTTGACGGTTCCCGTCCTCGCCGAGGCACTGAACTCCGTGGTCCCGGCCGAGCCCGAAGTGGACGAGCCTGAATCCTGACCTGACCCCGGTGTGAGGTTGGAGCAATTCGGCACGTTAAGTTACCGGTCAGTAATGGGCAGTAGTACGCTCGATACGAGGCCGGACGCCTGGCCGTGATCGCCGAACCAACGTCTCACCGCCCTTCGGTGCGGTGGGCAGCTCCATCAGGAGGAATTCGCGTGGCTCCATCCACAAACAACCAACGCAACGTCGTCTTCGTCGACGGCATTCGCACCCCGTTCGGCAAGGCCGGCCCGAAAGGCATGTACGCCGACACACGCGCAGACGATCTCGTCGTCAAGGCGATTCGTGAGCTGCTTCGTCGTAACCCGCAGCTCGATCCCGCGCGGATCGACGAAGTGGCCGTCGCAGCCACGACGCAGACCGGTGACCAGGGCCTGACCATCGGCCGCACCGCTGCGATCCTCGCCGGTCTCCCCGAAACCGTTCCCGGATTCGCCATCGACCGCATGTGTGCCGGCGCGATGACGGCCGTCACCACGACCGCGTCGGGTATCGGCTTCGGCCAGTACGACGTCGTGATCGCCGGTGGCGTCGAGCACATGGGTCACCACCCGATGGGTGAGGGCGCCGACCCCAACCCGCGTTTCCTCGCCGACCGCCTGGTCGATCCGAGCGCCCTCGTGATGGGTAACACTGCCGAGAACCTGCACGACCGGTTCCCGACCATCACGAAGGACCGCACGGACGCGTACGCCGTGAACAGCCAGAACAAGTACGACGCCGCCAAGAAGGCCGGCTTCATCGCCGATACACTGGTTCCCGTCGCGACTCGCAGCTCAGCCGGTTGGGGCCTCGCCACCGAGGACGAGCCGCCGCGTCCCGGAACCACCGTCGAGGACCTCGCGAAGCTCAAGACGCCGTTCCGCCCGGCCGGACGCATCACCGCAGGTAACGCCGCCGGACTCAACGACGGCGCCACCGCCGCACTCCTCGCCGGCGAGGACACCGCAGCCGAACTCGGCCTGCCCGTCGGCATGCGCATGGTCGGCTTTGCTTACCAGGGCGTCGACCCCGCCGTCATGGGCATCGGACCGGTTCCCGCCACCGAGAAGCTTCTGGCCCGCACCGGCCTGAAGATCGAGGACATCGGACTCTTCGAGATCAACGAGGCGTTCGCCGTTCAGGTTCTCGCGTTCCTCGAGCACTACGGAATCGCCGACGACGACCCGCGCGTCAACCAGTGGGGCGGCGCCATCGCGTGTGGCCACCCCCTCGCTTCCTCGGGCGTTCGCCTGATGACGCAGCTCTCCCGCCAGTTCGCGACACGCCCCGACGTGCGCTACGGCTTGACCACCATGTGCATCGGACTCGGCATGGGCGGCACCGTCATCTGGGAGAACCCGAACCACGCTGACTACCAGGCAGGAGTCAACTAAATGTCTGATATTGCAACAGCATTCGCCGACGAGGTCGTCACGAACGCCTACACCAAGATCATCTCGGTTCCCGGTATCGAGGGCCCGTTTGCACTGATCACCCTCGACAACGGCTTCGACCACACCAAGCCGTCGTCCTTCGGTCCCGGCGGACTCGCAGCATTCGACGCTGCCCTCGACGAAGCCTTTGCCGCCAACCCGGTAGCCGTCGCGGTCACCGGCAAGCCCTTCATCTTCGCCGCCGGCGCGGACCTCAAGGGTGTTCCCGCGATCACCTCGCGTGAGCAGGGACTCGAGCTGGGCCGCTTGGGCCACAAGGTGTTCCGACGCCTCCGTGAGTCCTCCGTTCCCACGTTCGCATTCATCAACGGCGTCGCCCTGGGCGGCGGCCTCGAAGTAGGCCTGCACAGCCACTACCGCACGGTTGCCGCCAACGCGGGCGCGCTGGGCCTTCCGGAAGCATTCCTCGGTCTTGTCCCCGGTTGGGGCGGAACGCAGCTGCTCCCCAACCTGGTCGGCCCGTCCAACGCCGTCACCGTGGTGATCGAGAACTCGCTGAACCAGAACAAGGTGCTCTCCCCCAAGAAGGCACTCGAACTCGGCGTCGTCGACGTCGTTCTCGACTCCGCCGACTTCATCGAGCAGTCCCTCGCCTGGGCATCGCAGGTCCTCGCCGGCACCGTCACCCCCGCTCGCCCCGAGATCGATCGTGGCCAGGGCTGGGACGACGCGATCGCCCGCGCGAAGGCGATCGTCGACGGCAAGACCAAGGGCAATGCACCCGGCGCCGTCAAGGCCGTCGAGCTACTCGAACTGGCTCGCAGCACCGACATCACCGATGCCGCTTCGCTCGACAAGGGCTTCGCGGCCGAGGACGAGGCTCTTGCCGATCTCCTGCTGACGGACGAGCTCCGTGCTGGTCTGTACGCCTTCGATCTGGTGAACAAGCGCGCCAAGCGTCCCGCCGGAGCACCCGATCGCTCACTCGCTCGTAAGGTCAGCGGCGTCGGCATCGTCGGTGCCGGCCTCATGGCCAGCCAGCTCGCGCTGCTCTTCGTCCGCCAGCTCAAGGTGCCGGTCATCCTGACCGACATCGACCAGGAGCGCATCGACAAGGGTGTCGGCTACGTCCACACCGAGATCGAGAAGCTCCAGGGCAAGGGACGCCTGTCCCCCGACGCCGCGAACCGCCTCAAGGCACTCGTTTCCGGCTCCCTCGACAAGGCCGCGTTCGCCAAGACCGACTTCGTCATCGAAGCCGTCTTCGAGAACATGGACGTCAAGAAGAAGGTCTTTGCGGAACTCGAGCAGTTCATCGCTCCCGAAACCATCCTCGCGACCAACACCTCCTCGCTCTCCATCACGGAGATGGCGTCCGGGCTCGAGCATCCCGAGCGTGTGGTGGGCTTCCACTTCTTCAACCCGGTGGCCGTGCTTCCCCTCCTCGAGATCATCAAGGGCGAGAAGACCGACGACGCAACTCTCGCAACGGCTTTCGCCACCGCGAAGTCGCTGAAGAAGTCCGCCGTCCTGTGCGGCGACAAGGCCGGATTCGTCTTCAACCGCCTCGTCACCCGCACCTTGGGTGAGGTCATGTCCGCTGTCGACGAAGGCACCCCCTTCGACGTCGCAGACAATGCGATCGCCGAACTCGGTATGCCGATGTCGCCGTTCACGCTGCTGGCCCTCGTCGGACCCGCCGTGGCACTGCACACCGGCGAGACCCTGCAGGAGTCCTACCCGGACCGGTTCAAGAGCTCACCCGGACTCGAAGCACTCGTCGAGGCCCGCAAGCCCGGCGTGTGGACCTGGGGCGAGAACGGTCAGGCCGTCGACCCCGAGGTCGCCGCACTGTGGCCGCAGGGTGACAAGGCGTCCACTTCGGAAGAGGTCCTCGAGCGCACACGTCGCGCGTTCGCCGAGGAAATTCAGATCATGCTCGACGAGGGCGTCGTAGCGGCAGCCGAGGACATCGACCTCTGCCTGCTGCTCGGCGGCGGATTCGGATTCTGGAACGGCGGCATCACGCCGTACCTGGACCGCACCGGTACCTCCGAGGCCGTCAACGGCAAGCGCTTCCTCGCGCCCGGTGTTGCCAGCGTCTGAGAAAGTCGATAGACCCGTCACGGACGGCGTGCCCTCGGGTACGCCGTCCGTGACGTTTGCGGCGGCTCAGAAGAGTGTTCCCACATCGTCTTTCACGATGTTCTCGAGCGCGCGCTCCGCCACTGCGGCGATGGTCATCGATGGATTGCACGCGGCGGAGTTGCCCGGCAGCAGAGCACCGTCGAGCACGTACAACCCCCGCTGGCCGAGAACCCGCCCGTCGAGGTCGCACACCGAGTTCATGCAGGCACCGCCGAGGGGATGCCACGTGGACGGCAGTATCGCGTTCGTGTCGGTGAGTAGACCGCCTGCCGCGATCCGGTGGGCCGCCGGCCCGATGTGGCCTTGCTGGATCGCCGAATCCCCGTCCTTCGGCCAATGGAGCACCGCCTCACCCCGCGCTGAGTCGTACACGAACCGACCTCGGTCGCGGCTCACACCGAATCCGACCATCACCGTGCTGTGAGCGTCGAACGCCACGGGCGGGAACGACGCCTGTATGACGGTGAACGCGTTGTGCGGGTCTTCCCAGTTTCGGCTGCCGTAGACAACAGGCCCGCCCTGGGTGGCACCGAAGTTCTCGGTGAGATCCGACCAGATGTAGATCCGGTCGGCATTGGTCCCCCACCCCGCGCCGAGTTCGTCCGCCAGATCCGTGATCCGCCCCGTTGCCGCGGCGCGGACCAGGAGTTTGGTGGTGTTCATGCTGCCGGCAGCCATCACGAGCGCATCCGTCGTCAAGATCTTGTTCTCGAGAACCGTGCCGGCAATATCGGTCCGGTTCACGTACACGCGCCACCGCCCGTCAGCTGCCCGTTCGACGTCGGTGACCTGGTGCAAGGTCTCCACGTTCACCAATCCGGTCGCTTCGGCAGCGGCAATGTAGGTGACGTCCACCGAATGCTTGCCACCGTTGTTGACCCCGAGTGCGCCGTCACCGTTGGTGTACGACGGCTTCATCTCACCCCGAAGTTCGGCCAACGCGAAGTTCCAGTCGATCGGCATCGGAATTTTCGACACCGGAAGACCGGAACGCGTTGCGTTGCGCGCGAAGACGCGTGCCGCCTCGTAGTTCGGACTGGAGATCAGTTCTTCGGGTGCAGTTTCCAGTTGTAGCATCCGTGCCACCCGAGGGTAGTGGACGCGGTCCATTCGTGCATAGTCGAGTTCTTCCGGGAAATGCGCGTTGAAAACCGCTGCTTCCGGCTGCAGCGTCATCCCTTGGTACACAAGCGATCCGCCGCCCACGCCGGCAGCGCAGATCGCTGTCATGTTCTCACCGGTCACTGTCTCCAGCAAACCTGCATAGGGCTCGAAGACCGCCGGCCTACCGAACAGAGTCGGGTTGGACTGATGCCAGAGGATGCGCTTGTCCGGACGTGCGGGATGCGGAAAAGTCTCGGCATTCGGCCCCGTCTGCCACCGAATCCCTCTCTCCAGCAAGGTGACCGGAACTCCGGCCTCGGCCAAGCGAAGAGCCGTCACCCCGCCCCCGAAACCTGAGCCGATTACCACGACGCGGTGCTCTTCACGTGTCAGCGGAATCCCGGTTGCGGCCTTGGCAGTGCGTGGCGCCATCATCGCAACTCCCACGGCGGCCGTACCGGCCAAGAACGATCTACGTTTGACTCCGGACATGACTGGTGCTCCCTCGAAGAATGTCGCCAGAGAATTCCGGGCACGCCAAAACTAGACACTCTCGCAATGAAGTGTCAAGGTATTGACAGCAACGACGATCTACGAGGTCGACCGCATCGCGGGTCCAAGCCATCGCCCGAGAAAGGCCCGCAGGGAGTCGTCGGAATGGACGAGGTCACTGTCGAAAGCAACAACCGAAAGCCCCAGGCGCACGGCGATTTCCACTATCTCATCCAACTCCGCCTCCGTGACGAGACCACGTTCGACCATGGGAGCGAGCATCTGACGAGCGAAAGGTATTGCTCGACTCATCATTTCAAGGTCGAAAACGGGGTTTCCCCGCTCGGCAAGCAGCAGCGTCGCCAGAACCGGGTGCGCGCGAACCGCTGTGCGCGCGGCAACGATGAATTCGACGACGTAGTCGCACGCCGTGTCGACCGATTCCACCTGTGCCGTGATCTCCCCGAGAACCTCGACAGCGAGACCGCCCATCGCCTGGGAGACGACCTCTTCACGTGTGCCGAAGATCGAGTACACCGTCTGGCGCGAGACACCGGCCGCGGTGGCAACTGCGGCAATGTTCACAGCCTCGAATCCGCCACCTTCGATCAGACCGAGGGCGGCGCCGAGAATCTTCTGCTGTGATCGCACGAGGAAAGTATCGCGCACCGAAATTCCGGGCGACGAAACGCAGTGCACATCCGAGTCCTACCTGCATAAACGGCACGAATGGTTTCGTTTGGCCGCCCAATAGCAGTAGGTTAGGCTGCCCTTCATGAAAACTTCTGTTCGGGGCCTCGCCGCCCTCGGTGCGGCTGCGATTGCAGTCACCACCCTTGTCTCGTGCTCCTCTGATTCGGACACCTCGACAGCATCACAAGGTACGGACGGATTCCCTGTCAGTATCGAGAACACCTTCGGCACGACGACGATCGAATCCAAGCCCGAACGGCTCGTCACCCTCGGCTGGAACGCACAAGACATCCTGTACGCACTCGATCTCACTCCGGTCGGCCAGCCCAAGTACACCTACGGCGCGGACGACAACGGAGTCATGCCGTGGGCGCAGGACTACTTCGACGCGGACAAGACCACACTCTTCGACATGCCGGCGAGCGGCGAACCGCCGGTCGAGACCATTGCGTCATTGACACCGGACGCGATCCTGGCGCCGTACGAGGGCTTCGAGGAGTCCGTCTACAACCAGCTGAGCAAGATCGCACCGACGGCTGCCTACCCCGGCGCAGCGTGGCAGACGACCTGGCAGGACCAGACCCGAATCGTCGGCAAGGCCGTCGGTAAGAGCGAAGAGGCCGACAAGCTCGTCGACGGCCTCGATGCAACTCTCGCCGATACCGCCGCAGCCCACCCGGAGTTCGCCGGAAAGACACTGGCAGTGGTCAACTTCGACACCGATTCGAGCAACATCAACGTCTACCTGCCCACCGATCCGCGTGTCCAGGTTCTGACGGAACTCGGATTCGTCGATGCGCCCGGCGTCGAAAAGCTCGCGGCGGACAACGCAGGTGGAACCTTCTTCAAGACGATCTCCTACGAGAACATCGCCGACATCGACGCCGATGTGATCGTCGGCTTCACCGACGGCTCCGGCGATCCTTCCAGCGTCCCTGCAATCGGCGGACTCGACGCTGTCAAGCGCGGATCTACCGCCTTCCTCAGCGACACCCGCGTCATCGGCGGACTGAGCAACGTCAACGTCCTCAGCACGCCGTGGGTCCTCGGCCAGATCACACCCACGTTGAGCGAAGCCGCAAAGCGCGCGACAGCCTAGAAAAGATGCAGTGTCGGTCACGGTCTTTATGCTCACCCGCATGGCTGAACTTTCGATCTCCGTGACCAGACACGTCAAAGCATCGGTCGACACCGTGTGGCAGGTCCTCACGGACCTCGACAATGCTGCCGACACCCTCTCCGGCGTGATCCGGATCGAACGTCTCGCCGGAGAGGGATACGCCGTCGGCACCAAGTGGCGTGAAACTCGGAAGATGATGGGCAAAGAAGCAACCGAGGACATGTGGGTCACCGAGGTCGAGGCTCCCACCCGCACGGTCGTCAAAGCCAACTCCCACGGCATGAACTACACGAGTGGGTTCACCCTGAAGCCTGACGCCACAGGCACGATCCTCGAGATGTTTTTCGCCGGTGAATCCGAATCCCGCTCACGCATCTCGAAGATCTTCACAGCGGTATTCGGTCGGTTGGGCGCGCGGGTGACCCGGAAATTCATGGCCAAGGATCTCGAGGACATCGCGACAAAAGCCGAGCGTCTCGCGGGCAAGTAAACCGCCCTCACCTGCATCGATCTTATTGTCTGCATGACCACTGTAATCAATACTTCATCTCTGCGACCGGTTGATCCGACCACGGAATGGACTCAGCTGGATAACGGCGCGTGAGTCCCCGCCAAATCTGCCCCGGTGGGCGTAGCGTGCAGAGTGCTCGCGGATGGATCGACGCATCGGGGTGTCGACCGTAGGGCCTTTTGAGGGGGCAGGAATGGCATTCAGCGGAACCGCCGCCGGCGGTGGATCCGGCGCTACTCGCGCCGACGTCGGACATGCAGTGCTCTTCGCCGGCGCCGCCGCGCTCGGTGGTTTTCTGTTCGGATACGACACCGCCGTCATCAACGGGGCAGTCGGTGCGATCCGAGACAAGTACGACATCGGCGCCTCGGGCACCGGGCTCACGGTCTCGCTGACCCTGCTCGGCGCAGCACTCGGCGCCTGGATCGCAGGCACACTCGCAGATCGCCTCGGCCGCATCCGCGTCATGCAGATAGCCGCGGTGCTGTTCATCATCGGCGCCGTCGGTTCCGCCATTCCGTTCAGCGTCTACGACCTCACCTTCTGGCGCGTGGTCGGCGGCCTGGCAGTGGGCTTCGCATCCGTCATCGCCCCGGCGTACATCGCGGAGATCTCCCCCGCCGCGATACGCGGTCGCCTCGGTTCGATGTACCAGTTGGCGATCGTTCTCGGAATCGCTGTATCGCAGTTGGTCAACTACGCACTCCAAGCCGCGGCCGGTGGCGATCGCAATCAGATCGCGGGTCTCGAAGCCTGGCAGTGGATGCTGATGCTCGAGGCCGTTCCCGCAGTCCTGTACCTGATCATGACAACCACGATTCCGGAGTCTCCACGATTCCTGGTGGCGCAGGGCAAGGACGATCGTGCGCGCAAGATCATCTCCGATCTCGAAGGCGGAGATCACGACGCCGTCACCGTGCGCATGAACGAGATCCGCGAATCACTGACGGAGAAACAAGCCAAAACCACGGTGCGTCAGCTCTTCTCGAAGCGGCTCGGCGTATCCCATCTGGTCTGGGTCGGCATCGCACTCGCCGCACTGCAGCAGCTGGTCGGCATCAACGTGATCTTCTACTACTCGAGCACCCTGTGGCAGGCAGTTGGTTTCGGAGCCGATCGCTCGCTGCTCATCAGCGTCGTGAGCGCCTTGGTGAACATCGTCGGTACGTTTGTCGCCATCGCCGTCATCGATCGCGTCGGGCGGAAGCCACTGCTCCTGGTCGGCTCTGTCGGTATGGCCATCTCGCTGGGCACCGCAGCATTCTGTTTCCATTCGGCAACAGTGACGAAGAACGAGATCGGTGAATCCGTAGCGACGCTTTCCGGCGCCAACGCCACGATCGCACTCATCGGAGCCAACGCGTTCGTCTTCTTCTTCGCTTTGTCCTGGGGTCCCGTGGTGTGGGTACTGATCTCCGAAATGTTCCCGAACCGGGTACGCGCCGCTGCAGTCGGAATCGCCACCGCCACCAACTGGGTCGCGAACTTCCTGGTGTCCTGGACGTTCCCGGCACTCGCCGATTGGAATCTGTCGTACACCTACGCCGGATACGCAGTCATGGCACTACTGTCGCTGTTCGTCGTCCTGAGGTTCGTGAAGGAAACGCGAGGCAGCACACTCGAATCCGTGCAATAGCGCTCTCCCGGTTTCACACCTTCACACCGAAAAGCGGTGGCCCTCGGATTGATCC
>NZ_JBHTSW010000028.1:0-70010 GCF_042794945.1 Rhodococcus sp. NPDC056506
ACCCCGGGGATAACAGGCTGATCTTCCCCAAGAGTCCATATCGACGGGATGGTTTGGCACCTCGATGTCGGCTCGTCGCATCCTGGGGCTGGAGTAGGTCCCAAGGGTTGGGCTGTTCGCCCATTAAAGCGGCACGCGAGCTGGGTTTAGAACGTCGTGAGACAGTTCGGTCTCTATCCGCCGCGCGCGTTAGAAACTTGAGGAAGGCTGTCCCTAGTACGAGAGGACCGGGACGGACGAACCTCTGGTGTGCCAGTTGTTCCGCCAGGAGCACCGCTGGTTAGCTACGTTCGGAAGGGATAACCGCTGAAAGCATCTAAGCGGGAAGCCTGTTCCAAGATGAGGTTTCTCACCCCCTCGAGGGGGTAAGGCCCCCGGCAGACCACCGGGTTGATAGGCCAGAACTGGAAGTGCAGTAATGCATGCAGGTGACTGGTACTAATAGGCCGAGGACTTACCACAAAGAAGCTACGCGTCCACTGTGCGGTATCTGAAACAACACACAGATACCTTGATTTTGATTCCCCCATCATCGATCACCCCTGATATTCACGGGTGGTGGGTGTGTGGAGGATCTGGATCATAGGTTGGTTACTGTGACAGTTTCATAGAGTTACGGCGGTCATAGCGAAGGGGAAACGCCCGGTCCCATTCCGAACCCGGAAGCTAAGCCCTTCAGCGCCGATGGTACTGCACTCGACAGGGTGTGGGAGAGTAGGACACCGCCGAACACCCGTTAACCGAAAGGGGACCCAACATATTGGGTCCCCTTTCGTGCGTTGTATGAGAGGAATGACTGTGTCGGAGAATGGCGACGAGCGTCGGTCCTTCCGTGGGGGAGGAGCGCCTCGATCAGGTGGCCCCCGTCGTGACAACGACGGGCGTGGATCACGCGGCGCTGCAGGCGGAGACCGCCGCGGTGGTGCCGGAGACAACAACCGTGGCGGGGCTGGAAACAGCAATCGCGGCGGCGGATTCAGTGGCGGACAGCGCCGCGGCGGCGAGGGTGGGTTCACCCCTCGTGGGCGCGACGGCGACCGCAACCGTCAGCAAGCACGACCTGACGAACCAGATTTGCCCGACAACGTAGAGCCCACCGAGTTGGATCCGGCTGTTCGTCGGGATCTGCTCAGCCTCGACAAGGACAACGCCAACACAGTTGCGCGTCACCTCGTCATGGCGGGCAAGCTCGTCGACGAAGACCCGGAACTTGCATTGCTCCACGCTCGCGCTGCTCGTCAGCGTGCCGGCCGCATTGCTGTCGTTCGTGAAGCTGCGGGAATCACTGCTTACCACGCGGGTGAATGGGCCGAAGCTCTCTCCGAGCTCCGTGCTGCCCGTCGAATGGCTGGTGGACCGGGTCTGATCGCTGTCATGGCCGACTGCGAACGCGGATTGGGTCGACCCGAACGCGCAATCGAACTGGGTCGCAGTGACGAGGCTGCCCTGCTTTCGGGCGACGAGGCTTCGGAGTTGCGGATCGTCGTCGCCGGTGCTCGGATGGATCTCGGTCAGTTCGATCAGGCAGTTGTCACACTGCAGACCAAGGATCTTGATGCAGCGCGTACCGGTGAAGCTGCGGCTCGCTTGTTCTACGCGTACGCCGATGCCCTCGTTGCAGCCGGTCGTATCGAAGACGGACTGAAGTGGTTCCTCAACGCTGCAGCTGCAGACCTCGAGGGTGACACGGATGCTGAAGAACGGGTGGCCGAGTTGACCGGAGAAGATCAGTGACCGTGCTTCGTACCCAGTACGACGTACTTTTGCTCGATCTCGACGGCACGCTGTACGCCGGAGCTCATGCGATTCCCGGTACCCAGGCTGCTTTGGGTCAAGGTTCGCAGGCTTTGTACTACGTGACCAACAACGCAAGTCGCTCACCTTCGGCAGTGTCGGCGCACCTGACCGAACTCGGTTTCGATTCCGAAGACGATCGTGTGGTCACCAGTTCCCAGACGGCCGTACGTCTGTTGGCGGAGCGCCTCGAACCGGGTGCCGCTGTTCTGGTCGTCGGCACCGACGCGCTTGCGGACGAGGTGACGCGCGTCGGATTGATGCCGGTTCGTGAGTTCGCGGATTCCCCGGTTGCTGTCGTTCAAGGACATTCGACGGAGACCAACTGGTCGATCCTTGCCGAAGCATGCCTGGCGATCAGGGCCGGCGCGCTGTGGGTGGCTGCGAACCTGGACACCACACTGCCGTCGGAACGGGGTTTGGTTCTCGGCAACGGCTCGATGGTGGCGGCTCTGCGCGCTGCGACGAGGCAGGAGCCCCTGGTTGCCGGTAAGCCTGCTGCACCTCTGATGGAGGATGCACTAGCTCGCAGCGGGTGTTCGCATCCTCTGGTGGTCGGCGATCGTTTGGACACCGATATCGAAGGCGCACATGCTGTTTCGATCGACTCGCTGTTGGTTCTCACCGGTGTGAGCACGCCGGGTGACGTCTTGCGGGCTCCGATTCAGCAACGTCCCACCTACATTGCAGCAACTCTGGATTCGCTCAATCAGCCGGCCGTAGAATCGCTGGTTGGTGCGGACTCCAAGTGGTCCGTCTCGGTGAACGGGTCGGCGTTGGTAGTCGACGGCCCGGTTGTCGGGGACGAGATGTCACTTCTACGTGCGGTTGCGCCTCTCGCATGGGCGAATCCGTCGTTCCAGACCCTGGAAGCGTCCGATGCCGGCGTAGCGGATCTGTTTGCATCCTGGCTCGCTTGATTCCTCGCAAATGTGTTCGACTCGCGGGGGTGCGGGTGTATGCGTAACCGAGAGTCATGCACTAACGTTGTGCCCGATGAGCACGCCGACACCGCACCCCGGAAACACGAGTAACGGATCTCCGTTGCCCGGGCCACGCCCTACCGTCGATCCGGAACGCATACGTTCTGACGTCGACGGTTTGCTGGCGCGCCTCGGCGGCATCGAACATGATCCGAACGATCAGCACGGAGCAGGTGTGATCCCGCAGCAGGCACATATTTTGGAACAGGCACACGAGGTGCTCGTCCAGGCACTCGCCTCTGTGGACAGGGCTTGACGTGGCACGTAGAGCACGGGTGGACGCCGAACTGGTCCGTCGCGGACTCGCACGGTCGCGAGATCATGCGCAAGAACTGATTTCCGCCGGCCGAGTTCTCATCTCGGGAGCGGTTGCTACCAAGCCTGCGACGGCGATCGAAGCCGGTACTCCGCTTCGGGTCGTCGAGGTGGAGCAGGAAGTCTCATGGGCTTCGCGAGGGGCGCATAAATTGATCGGCGCCCTAGACGCTTTCGGGTCCGAAGGATTGACGGTCGAAGGCCGACGCTGCCTCGACGCCGGCGCATCCACCGGTGGGTTCACCGATGTTCTGCTGACGCGTGGTGCGAAGGAAGTTGTCGCAGTCGACGTCGGTTACGGACAACTGGTGTGGCGGCTGCAGTCCGACGACCGGGTGCACGTCATCGACCGAACCAATGTTCGTGCAATTGATGCGGAGACCATCGGCGGAACGGTCGATCTGGTTGTGGCGGATCTGTCGTTCATATCTCTCAAGCTCGTGCTCGGTGCGTTTGTCGCCTGTACTGCTGATGGTGCGGACCTGGTTCCGATGGTCAAGCCTCAGTTCGAGGTGGGCAAGGACCGCGTCGGTGCCGGTGGCGTCGTACGCGATCCGGAATTGCGAATCTCCGCGGTGCTCGACGTGTCGGAGGCTGCTGCAAAGGTAGGCCTGCGGACGTTAGGTGTGGTGGCCAGCCCATTGCCCGGTCCGTCGGGAAATGTCGAGTATTTCCTGTGGCTTCGAAAGACAGGTTCGCCCGGTGATCACGAGCCGGACACCGAGGGAATTCCTTCGGTGGAGGACATGATTCGCAAGGCTGTAGAGGAAGGGCCCCAGTGAACGCGGTCACGAACGGCGAGTCGCGCGAGATCCTTCTTGTGGCGCATCCCGGCCGACGCGACATCACGGAAACCGCCAAGCGAGTCGGAAAGATCTTCGAGCGCGCGGGAATCGGACTGCGAGTCCTCGTCGACGAAGCCGACAGTTCGCGCATCGAAGCAATGACGGAGCCCGCGGGATTCTCTGCGCCGGGTCTCGACGTCACGGTTGTTCATCCCAGCCCTGATGCTGCTGTCGGATGCGAGTTGGTACTGGTTCTCGGTGGCGACGGCACATTTCTGCGCGCCGCCGAACTCGCGCAAGAAGCGTCCATCCCGGTATTGGGCATCAATCTCGGACGCATCGGATTTCTGGCAGAGACCGAGGCCGAGCATCTCGACGAGGCGCTCGCACAGGTAGTTCGGAAGGAGTATCGCGTCGAGTCCCGCATGACACTCGACGTCGTGATTCGGGTGGATGACGAAATCATCGACCGCGGGTGGGCGCTCAACGAAGCCAGTATCGAGAACCGTTCGCGTCTCGGTGTTCTCGAAGTTGTTCTCGAAGTCGACGGCCGACCCGTTTCTGCCTTCGGTTGCGACGGCGTTCTCGTGTCCACTCCGACCGGCTCGACCGCCTATGCATTTTCCGCAGGCGGCCCCGTCGTGTGGCCTGAACTCGAAGCATTGCTCGTCGTACCCAGCAACGCGCATGCGCTGTTCGCGCGGCCGTTGGTCACGAGCCCGAATTCGATCATCGCGGTGGAGACCGTCGCCGGTAGCCACGACGGCCTGGTCTTCTGTGACGGCCGTCGTACGTTGGAACTGCCTGCCGGCGCCCGTGTCGAGGTCGTTCGCGGCGCCACGCCCGTCAAGTGGGTCCGGTTGGACTCTGCGCCTTTCGCTGATCGGATGGTTCGCAAGTTCGAGCTTCCGGTTACCGGATGGCGAGGAAGGAAGCCTTAATCGTGCTCGCAGAGATCCGTATCGACAGTCTTGGTGTGATCTCCGAGGCCAGCGCCCAGTTTCACGAGGGCCTGACCGTCCTGACCGGTGAAACCGGCGCGGGTAAAACCATGGTCGTCACGAGCTTGCACCTCCTCAGCGGTGCGCGAGCAGATGCCGGTCGCGTGCGGTTGGGTGCGTCGCGAGCCGTCGTCGAGGGACGATTCATCGCCGACGACGTTTCACCGGCCACCGAGCGTGAGATCGTCCGAATCCTGGAATCGTCCGGCGCCGAGCGCGACGAGGACGGGACCATCATCGCCGTACGCACTGTTGGCAGCGACGGGCGTTCACGTGCACATCTCGGCGGTCGAAGCG
This sequence comes from Rhodococcus sp. NPDC056506, assembly GCF_042794945.1. Classification (NCBI taxonomy): domain Bacteria; kingdom Bacillati; phylum Actinomycetota; class Actinomycetes; order Mycobacteriales; family Nocardiaceae; genus Rhodococcus; species Rhodococcus sp. NPDC056506. The sequence continues at coordinate 5,176 of NZ_JBHTSW010000028.1, forward strand.
TGCCGGCGGGCGTCCTCTCCGAATTCACAGATCCACTTCTGACGGTTCACGGACAGAACGATCAGCTGCGATTGCTTCGTCCCGACCAGCAACGCAATGCACTGGACCGCTTCGGGGACAAGGCAATCGGGACACTCCTGACGCGGTACCGCAAACACCGTCGTGAGTGGTTGGATGCTCGTTCGGAGTTGATCGAGCGCACGTCGAAAGCTCGTGAACTGGCGCAAGAGGCAGACCAGTTGACCTTCGCGCTCAACGAAATCGACGGCGTGGCACCCGAGTCGGGTGAGGATACGGCGATCGTTGCCGAAGTGCGTCGACTCAGCGAACTGGACTCGCTCCGCTCCGCTGCCGAAGAAGCGCACGCTGCGCTCGCCGGTAGTGACGACATGGCCAGCGGTGACGTCGGGGTCATGCCGGCGCTCGACCTGATGTCAGAAGCGCGGGCGCGTATCGAGTCGGTCACCGACGCCGATCTGGACGGTCTCGGTTCCCGCTTGGCCGACGCTATTGCCGTCGTCACCGATGTTGCCGGAGACCTCAACACCTATCTCTCCGGGCTACCCGCCGATCCGGGGGCTCTGGACTCGCTGCTGTCGCGGCAGTCCGAACTCAAGACTTTGACTCGCAAATACGCCGCCGATGTCGACGGTGTTCTCGAATGGGCGGAGACCGCTCGCGCTCGTCTGTCCAAACTCGACGTGTCCTCGGATGCGTTGTCGCTGTTGGCCAAGCAGGTCGAGGAAACGGCTGGACTGACCGCGGAGGCAGCTACCAAGCTGAGCGCCGCCAGAGTCAAGGCGGCGGCAAAGCTCGCCAAGGCTGTCAGCGCGGAACTCGCCGGTCTGGCGATGGGGCGTGCGGGCCTCGAGGTGACGGTTCGTTCGCAGCCTGCGGGCCCGCAGGATTCGGCGCCGCTCAGTGTCGGGGGAGTAGACCTGCATGCCGGATCTGCCGGCGTCGACGAGGTGGAATTTCGTCTGTCCGCGCACAGTGGGGCGCCCTCGTTGCCCATCAGTAAGAGCGCTTCCGGCGGCGAGCTTTCGCGCGTCATGCTTGCGCTCGAGGTTGTTCTCGCCGGTAGCGACACCGGCGCGACGATGGTTTTCGACGAGGTGGACGCTGGGGTCGGTGGCCGCGCTGCCGTCGAGATCGGCCGCCGATTGGCGAAACTCGCTCGGACGCATCAGGTTATCGTCGTCACTCACCTTCCGCAGGTCGCTGCGTTTGCCGACACCCACCTCGTGGTGGACAAGGTGGACGACAAGGGCGGAGTGGTCAGTAGTGGTGTGCGGACCTTGTCGGATTCTGATCGTGTGGTCGAGTTGGCCCGTATGTTGGCAGGATTGGACGACACCGAGACCGGGCGTGCACACGCCGAAGAACTGCTCGAGATCGCGAATGCGGCCCGCGTCACAGATTGAAGGTTCTGTGGTGTTGGTGTGACTGATGTGGTAGTTGTCGGCGCGCCTCCACCGGTCAAGGCGGTTTCAGGTTCATCATCGAAGCCATGAAGATGCCCGGATTGCTCTCACGTAACACCGAATCCTTGCCTGGGATCAGTGGCATCGCCAGGGCCGATCGGAACACGGCGAAGCTTTTACGCCGTGTCGGTCCTGGAGACATCGTGATCCTCGACGAAGTCGACATCGATCGCCGGACCGCCGATGCTCTGGTGAAAGCCGGAGTCATGGCCGTGGTCAACGCGTCACCGTCGATTTCGGGGCGGTACCCCAACCTCGGACCGGAAGTGATCGTCGCCAACGACATCGTTCTGATCGATGCCGTCGACGGTGACGTCTTCAAGAACGTCAAGGACGGCAGCAAGATCCGCCTGCACGAGGGCGAGGTCTTCAACGGCGAGAAGAGTCTCGTCAAGGGGGAAGAGCAGACCGAGGCTGAGATCTCCGACCGGATGATCGAGGCCAAGACCGGCCTGGTCGATCACCTCGAAGCGTTCTCGGGCAACACCATCGAGTTCATCCGCACCGAAAGCCCGTTGCTCATCGACGGAATCGGTGTCCCGGACATCGACATCGATTTGAAGGATCGCCACGTGGTGGTCGTCTCAGATGGCCCCGAACACGAGGCCGATCTGAAAAACCTCAAGCCCTTCATCAAGGAGTACTCGCCGATTCTGATTGGTGTCGGTGCAGGTGCGGACGTGTTGAGCAAGGCCGGATACCGCCCCGATCTGATCGTGGGCGACCCGGAAGAAATCACCAGTTCCACCCTCAAGTCCGGAGCCGAAGTTGTTCTGCCTGCAGACCAGGACGGTCATGCTGCAGGACTTTCCCGAATCCAGGATCTCGGTATCGGGGCGATGACGTTCCCCGCGACCTGCTCACCGACCGACCTAGCTTTGCTCCTTGCCGATCATCACGGGGCTTCGCTGATCGTGACGGTCGGCAACGTGGTGTCCTTGGACGAATTCTTCGACCGCGGACGCCGTGAAAGCAATCCGTCGGCTTTCATGACGCGGCTCAAGGTGGGACCAAAACTGGTCGACGCCAAGGCCGTCGCCACGCTGTATCGAAGTCGAGTGTCCGGCGGCGCGATCGCGCTCCTGGTGCTTGCCGCCCTGGTGGCAGTGATCGTCGCCCTGGTCGTGTCCAATGCCGGTAGTGAAGTTCTCGACTGGGCAGTCGCAACGTGGAACAGCTTCGCGCTGTGGGTTCAGGGGCTCTTCAAGTGATTTCGATGCGTCAACATGCAATTTCCATAGCGGCAATCTTCCTGGCACTCGCGATCGGCGTGGTGCTGGGTTCCGGAATGCTCTCCAGTGGATTGCTTTCGGGTCTGCGTGACGACAAGGCAGACCTGCAGAACGAGATCGAAGACCTCAATCAACAGTCCAATCAGCTTCAGCAGCAACTCAATTCCGCGGACGGCTTCGATGCCGCTGTCGGTGGTCGCGTCGTGCGTGACAGTCTCGCTGGTCGCACCGTCGTCGTCATCACGACGCCGGATGCCGATCCCGGTGATCTCGACGGTGTCAACCGACTCGTCACCGCCTCCGGCGGCGCCGTGACCGGACGTGTCTCGCTCACCGATTCGTTTGTCGACGCCACAGGCGGTGACCGCTTGCGGACCGTCGTCACCAACGTCATTCCTGCAGGCATCACCCTCAAGACCGGTGCGGTCGATCAGGGCAGTCTCGCGGGCGATCTGCTCGGTTCGGTTCTGCTTCTCAACGGGCAGAACAGCGAGCCGCAGAGCACTCCGGACGAGATGAATCTCGCGCTCGACTCTCTGCGCAGCGCCGGCTTCATCAGCTACGACGACGGCGCGGTCAAGCCGGCTCAGCTCGCGGTCGTTCTCACCGGCGACAACAAGAGCGAATCCGACGCGGCCACGGGTAACCGCGGCGCCGTCATCGCCCGGTTCGCCGGTGCTCTCGACGGACGCGGCGCAGGAACGATTCTCGCTGGCCGGCCGGGCTCGGCCGAGGGCAGTGGTCCGGTTGCCGTCGCACGTGCGGACGCGGCGCTCTCAGCGGGCTTGACGACCATCGACAACATCGACCGGGAATCGGGCAAGATCACCACGCCGTTGGCGCTGCAGGAACAGTTGAACGGCGGCGCCGGCCGCTACGGCACGGGACCGGGAGCGGCGGCGGTCACCGTCGGCGCACCCACCAACTGAACACCCCGGTATTGATACGCCGGTCACATCGGGGGCGGAAAGTCGGCGCGTTGTAGGCACCGACCCCCGATAGGTGTTACCGTGAAATCCCGTGGGTCGGCAGGCCCCAGCATGCTTCATCAGACCAAGCCCTGCACAGTCGTCACGGGAGCCCCTTTGCCACAGTCACGCACTAACACGCGTACCGCCACCAAGCACATCTTCGTCAGCGGAGGTGTAGCTTCCTCGCTCGGCAAAGGTTTGACCGCCTCGAGCCTGGGACAGTTGTTGACCGCGCGGGGAATGCGCGTGACCATGCAGAAGCTCGATCCCTATCTCAATGTGGATCCGGGCACAATGAACCCCTTCCAGCATGGCGAGGTCTTCGTCACCGAAGACGGTGCCGAGACCGACCTCGACGTCGGACACTACGAGCGGTTCCTCGACCGTGACCTCTCCGGCCAGGCGAACGTCACCACCGGCCAGGTTTACTCGACGGTCATCGCCAAGGAACGCCGCGGCGAGTACCTCGGTGACACCGTTCAGGTCATCCCGCACATCACCGACGAGATCAAGCGTCGCATCCTCGAGATGAGTGGTCCGGATCTGCAGGGACACCGCCCGGACGTCGTGATCACCGAAATCGGTGGAACCGTCGGCGACATCGAATCGCAGCCCTTCCTCGAAGCCGCTCGCCAGGTCCGCCACGACGTCGGCCGCGACAACGTCTTCTTCCTGCACGTCTCCCTCGTGCCGTACCTCGGCCCCTCCGGAGAACTCAAGACCAAGCCCACGCAGCACTCGGTTGCGTCGTTGCGCAGCATCGGCATTCAGCCCGACGCGCTGATCCTTCGTTGCGATCGTGACGTTCCGCAGGGCCTCAAGAACAAGATCGCCCTGATGTGCGACGTGGACGTCGACGCCTGCATCTCGACGCCCGATGCTCCCTCGATCTACGACATCCCGAAGGTTCTGCACCGTGAGGGCCTCGACGCTTACGTCGTTCGCCAGCTCGGTCTCCCGTTCCGCGACGTCGACTGGACCGTGTGGGGCAACCTCCTCGATCGTGTTCACCAGCCGCGTGAGACCGTGCGCGTCGCATTGGTCGGCAAGTACGTCGACCTGCCCGACGCATACCTCTCCGTCACCGAGGCACTGCGCGCCGGTGGATTCGCGAACCGGTCCAAGGTCGAGATCTCCTGGGTCCCGTCGGATGCCTGTGAGACCGAAGCCGGAGCGCAGGCCGCTCTCGGTGACGTCGACGGTGTTCTGATCCCGGGCGGCTTCGGCATCCGCGGCATCGAAGGCAAGCTCGGCGCGATCCGTTTCGCACGTTCGCGCAAGCTGCCGCTGCTGGGTCTGTGTCTGGGTCTGCAGTGCGTCGTCATCGAAGCTGCTCGTAGCGTCGGTCTCGACGATGCCAACTCGGCCGAGTTCGAGCCGGACACCAAGCACCCGGTCATCTCGACGATGGCTGATCAGGAAGATGTCATCGCCGGCGACGCCGACCTCGGTGGCACCATGCGTCTGGGTGCTTACCCGGCCGTGCTGACCAAGGGTTCCGTCGTCGCTCAGGCCTACGGAACCGAGGACGTCTCCGAGCGTCACCGTCACCGCTACGAGGTCAACAACACCTACCGCGATCGGATTGCCAAGTCCGGCTTGCAGTTCAGCGGAACCTCACCGGACGGCCACCTGGTCGAGTTCGTCGAGTACCCGCGTGAGCAGCATCCGTTCTTCGTTGCCACCCAGGCACATCCGGAGCTCAAGAGCCGCCCGACGCGCCCGCACCCGCTGTTCGCTGCCTTCGTCGAAGCAGCGTTGACGTACAAGCTCGAAGAGCGCCTGCCCGTCGACGTCCACGGTGACGAGAAGATCGACACCGCTGCCACCGAGACGGCGCTAGACGCTGCGGTCGAGAACGTGGAAAAGGTCTAGCCACACATGAGCGATCCCGGTCGGCACGAATTCGACACCCTCGGCTCCAAGACGGTCTACACGGGCGCGATCATCGCGTTGCGTGTCGACACCGTTGCGATGCCTGGTGGTCAGCGTGCCGATCGGGAAGTCGTCGAGCATCACGGCGCCGTTGCCGTCGTGGCACTGGACGAGCGTGACCATCTTGTGCTGATTCACCAGTACCGTCACCCGCTCAGGCACCGGTTGTGGGAAATCCCTGCCGGTCTGCTCGACGCTCCGGGGGAGAGCCCGGTCGAGGCGGCAGCGCGCGAGTTGGGCGAAGAAACCGGACTCGGCGCCGATCGATGGTCGGTGCTGGTCGATGTCGCTCTCTCACCCGGGTTCACGGACGAGGCGGTTCGCGTCTTCCTCGCCGAGGGGCTGCACGAGGTGAAGCGCGACGATCCCGAACACGAAGAAGCCGATCTCGAGATTTCGCGGGTTCCGCTCGCCGACGCCGTCGACATGGCGCTACGCGGCGACATCGTCAATGCCACAGCGGTATCGGGCATTCTTGCGATCGCCACCGCACGTGCGACGGGAAAGCCGCTGCGCCCCGCCGACGCACCGTGGCCCGATCGTCCGCGCGCATTCGGAGAACGCAAGTCGCGAGCCTGAAGTGCTTGCCCGACAGGTGGACTCGTATCTCGACCATCTAGCGGTCGAGCGAGGATCGGCGCGCAACACTCTACTTTCGTATCGCCGTGACCTGAATCGGTACGCGGAGTACCTGAACGGACGCGGCATCGACGACGTCGCGGGCGTGACGGAAAACGACGTCACCGAATTCGTGACACATCTGCGGCTCGGTGACTCCGAGGCCGGCGTCGTACCGTTGGCGGCCAGTTCGGCAGCACGCACCCTGATCGCGGTTCGCGGATTCCACAAGTTTTCCGCCGCCGAGGGTCTGGTCAGCGTTGACGTGGCCCGAACGGTCAAGCCGCCGACGCCCGGACGCAAGCTGCCCAAGGCCCTGCCTCTCGACGACGTGATCGCCCTGCTGGACGCTTCGGGTGGCGGTGCGGCCGGTGACGGGCCCCGCGACCTGCGGGATCGCGCTCTGCTCGAGCTCCTGTACTCGACCGGAGCGCGAATCACCGAGGCGATCGATCTGGACGTCGACGACATCGATACCGAAACCCGTTCCGTGCTCCTCAAAGGCAAGGGCGGAAAGCAACGGATCGTCCCCGTCGGCAGGCCTGCGATCGCCGCCGTAGACGCGTATCTCGTCCGTGGGCGCCCCAGCCTGGCGACGCGCGGTGTTCCTGCCCTGTTTCTCAACGCTCGCGGGGGCCGTCTGTCGCGTCAAAGCGCGTGGCAGATTCTTCAGGATGCGGCGGCGTCGGCCGGAATCAGGGCGGACGTCTCACCCCACACGCTCAGGCACTCGTTTGCCACACACCTGCTGGACGGCGGCGCGGACGTACGTGTCGTGCAGGAACTTCTTGGCCACGCTTCGGTAACCACCACGCAGATCTACACACTGGTCACCGTCACCGCGTTGCGCGAAGTGTGGGCTCAGGCACACCCGCGTGCCCGTTAGGGGTTGGTTGGCTCATGCGTGTCTGCGAGACCATTCGGTGATGTAAGCGGTAGCGTTCAAGGAGCGCGAGCGGCCTCCACCGCAGTTTCGGGGGTTTGCCGGCGCCGAGAGCAACCGCCGAAAGAGTAGGGGAGCATCGGACCGTGTCGACATCGCAGCCACCAGCGGCGGAGTCCGCGCCGCCGCATGTCAATGCCCAACTCTTCGAGCGCGTGAACGAATCAGCACCAGCTGTACCCTCCGAACCAGAGGCGATGTTCGAAATAGATACGACGCCAGTAGCCTCTCCACCTGCGGAAACCCTGACCGTTTCCGCGGAAGAACTCGGCCCGACAGGCCGACCGGTCCGCGAGGTGCCGCAACCGACACCGTTGGCGCACCACGGACCCGCGATGATCATCGCGATGTGCAACCAGAAGGGCGGCGTCGGCAAGACGACGTCGACCATCAATCTGGGTGCATCGTTGGCTGAATACGGTCGTCGAGTGCTCCTGGTGGATCTCGATCCCCAAGGCGCGTTGTCTGCCGGACTGGGCGTTCAGCATCATGACCTGGAACTGACCGTCCATAACCTTTTGGTCGAACCACGTGTGTCCATCGACGATGTGTTGATGCGCACTCGGGTAGACGGCCTCGACCTGCTCCCCAGCAACATCGACCTTTCGGCCGCCGAGATCCAATTGGTCACCGAGGTCGGGCGTGAGCAGACCTTGGGGCGCGTGTTGCACCCGGTTCTCGATCGGTACGACTACGTGCTCATCGACTGCCAGCCGTCGCTTGGCCTGCTCACCGTGAATGCGCTGGCCTGCGCCGATTCGGTCATCATTCCGATGGAATGCGAGTACTTCAGCCTGCGCGGCCTGGCACTGCTCAACGACACCGTCGAAAAGGTGCACGACCGTCTCAATCCGAAGCTCGAGTTGGCCGGCATCGTCGTCACGATGTTCGACGCTCGGACCCTGCACGCCCGTGAGGTGATGGCGCGCGTCGTCGAGGTGTTCGGCGACGTCGTCTACGACACGGTGATCAACCGCACCGTTCGATTCCCCGAAACCAGCGTCGCCGGTGAGCCGATCACGACGTGGGCGCCGAAATCGGCTGGGGCCGAGGCATATCGAGCATTGGCCCGCGAGGTCATTCACCGGTCTGGTCGTTAGTGGAACTGATTGCATCGCAAGAAGATTCGGTCGAAGTCGAGCCGGATTCGATCGACCCGAACGTGCCGACCGACGCTCAGACCGCAGCCAAGGCTGCCGGTTTCCGAGTCACACTCAGGAACTTCGAAGGCCCGTTCGATCTGCTGTTGAACCTGATCAATCAACGGCAACTCGATGTCACCGAAGTCGCCCTGCACACCGTCACGGACGATTTCATCGCGTACACCAAGGAACTCGGCAGTGCGATGGGCCTCGATCAGACGACAGAGTTTCTGGTCGTCGCGGCCACGCTTCTGGACCTGAAAGCGGCCAGGCTGTTGCCCGCCGGGCAGGTCGAGGACGCGGAGGATCTGGCGCTTCTCGAAGCCCGCGACCTTCTCTTCGCGCGACTGCTGCAGTACCGGGCGTACAAGCAAGTTGCGGCGCTGTTCGGTGAGTTGGAGGAAGCAGCGCTGCGGCGCTATCCGCGTTCGGTCGCCGTCGAGGATCAGTTCACCGAGCTCCTGCCCGAGGTGTTGTTGGGCGTCGACCCTCAGCGTTTTGCGGAGATAGCGGCGACGGTGTTCACGCCGCGTCCGGTGCCGACAGTGGGCCTCGATCACCTCCATGTGTCCAATATCTCGATACCCGAGCAGGCCGAGCGAATTCTCGAGTTGCTGCGCGAGCGAGGCATAGGGGAGTGGACACCCTTCGGAGACCTTGTTGCCGAGTGTGAGATCACTGTCGAGATAGTCGCAAGGTTCCTCGCGTTGCTCGAGCTGTATCGGCGGCGGGTGATCGTGTTCGAGCAACCCGAAGCCCTCGGACCGCTGATGGTGAGTTGGACCGGAGACGACCCGGCCGCGCCGGTCACAGAGGAGGACTACGGATGAACGCCGAGCCGACGGAATCGGAATCTTCGCAGCTAGACGAGATGATCGAGCCTGCTGACGACGCCGCGGTTTCCGAAGATTCTGCCCCTGATTTCGATCTCGACGACGATCAACTCGACGCGGTGCTGGAGTCGCTTCTGCTCGTCGTGGACTCACCGGCCGAAGTTAACCAACTCGCATCTGTCACCGGTACCGCACCGGAGCGCGTCGAGCAACGCCTGACGTTGATGTCGGCCGCATTGACCGCGCGCGGCAGCGGAATGGACCTTCGCTACGCGGGCGACGGATGGCGTCTGTACACGCGACAAGAGTTTGCCCCGTATGTGGAAAAGCTGCTATTGGACGGCGCACGCACCAAATTGACCAGGGCGGCATTGGAAACTTTGGCCGTAGTCGCATACCGTCAACCGTTGACTCGTGCGCGGATCAGTGCGGTACGAGGCGTCAACGTGGACGGGGTGGTACGCACCCTCCTTGCCCGCGGACTGATCGCGGAAGCCGGGCCTGACCCGGACACCAACGCGACACGGTACTCCACGACCGAACTGTTCCTCGAACGGCTCGGCCTGGCCTCGCTGAGCGAGCTCCCGGAGTTGGCCCCGCTCTTGCCTGATGTCGATCTCATCGACGACATCAGCGAAAGCCTGGAATCCGATCCGCGATTTGCGAGAATGAACAAGGCAGACGTGCCCGCTGACGTAGTGGACACCGAAGTCGACGACTGACCGGAATTCCGGCGGTCGTCAGCACCGAAAGACCCGACCACGCTCGGGAAACAGTAGAAAACTGACAGGAAAAAAGTGAACAATCCCGCTCGCCGAGATGGCACACCGGACCGTAACAACTCCCGCGACAACCGCGGCGCACGCAGCGATGCACCTCGTGGTGGTCGCAGTGACGCCCCCCGCGGCGCACGTAGCGAAGCGCCCCGTGGTGGACGCAGCAACACTTCCCGCAGTACCTCCGGATACGACCGCAACGCCGGATCCGACCGTCCCCGCACGGACGACCGTCGCGGTGGATTCAATGATGACCGTCGCCCGCCGCGCAGTGATGACCGTCGCCCGCCGCGCAGCGATGACCGTCGCCCCGCACGCACGGACGACCGCCGTGGCGGTTACAACGACGATCGGCGCGGCCCGCGCACGGACGATCGCCGCGGACCGCGCAGCGACGACCGTCGTACTCCCCACGTCGACGCCCGCCGCGCACCGCGTGGCGGCGCTGACCGTCGTAGTGACGATCAGCGCGGCGCACGCCCCGAGGCTCCTCGCGGCACTGCCTGGGCAAACGCTCCTCGCGGATCCAAGTTCGACGGACCTCCGCGCAAGCGTCCGGCAGCCCCGACACCGGCTGCAACCAACAAGCGTGGCAAGCCGAAGACCGAGAAGCCGCAGCGCGTCGTCTCTCAGAACCCATTGGTGTCCAACGCCAAGCCGGCGCGTCATCAGCACGCCGAGATCACCAAGCACGACGGCCCGCCGAAGGGCGACGGCGTCCGTTTGCAGAAGGTGCTGGCTCAGGCCGGCGTCGCATCACGCCGTGCAGCTGAAGAGCTGATCGATCAGGGTCGCGTCGAGGTCGACGGCCGCATCGTGGTCGAACAGGGTCTGCGTGTCGACCCCGAGAACGCAGTGGTTCGTGTCGACGGCGTCCGTGTCGTCGTGCAGAAGGACCTCGTCTACCTCGCGATGAACAAGCCGCGTGGCTGGCAGTGCACCATGTCCGACGATCTCGGTCGTCCGTGCGTCGGTGACATCGTCTCCGAGCGCGTTCAGTCGGGTCAGCGGCTCTTCCACGTCGGCCGTCTCGACGCCGACACCGAAGGCTTGCTCCTCTTCACCAACGACGGCGACTTGGCTCACCGCCTGATGCACCCGTCGTTCGAGGTTCCGAAGACGTACCTCGCCACGGTTCACGGCGTTGTCGAGCGCAGCACCGGCAAGCAGTTGCGCGACGGCGTCACCCTCGACGACGGTCCGGCCAAGGTGGACGCGTTCACCGTGCTCGAGATCAACGAGGGCAAGACGCTCGTCAAGCTCGTTCTGCACGAGGGCCGCAAGCACATCGTGCGTCGCCTCCTCGATGCCGTCGGTCACCCCGTTGTCCGTCTGGTTCGCACCAACGTCGGAGTTGTCGCTCTCGGTGATCAGCGTCCGGGAACGCAGCGCGTCCTCGGACGTAGCGAGGTCGGTGGACTGTACGAGGCGGTCGGCCTGTGACCGATTCGTCCATGCCGCTGGTAGTCGCTATGGACGGACCGTCCGGAACCGGCAAGTCCAGCGTCTCTCGCGCGTTGGCGCAGCGTTTGGGCGCTCGCTACCTCGACACCGGAGCCATCTACCGGATCGCGACCCTGCACGTGCTGCGTCAGGGAATCGATCTGGCGGATTCCGCCGCGATCACGGCCGCCGTTGCGGCGTTGCCGTGGTCCATCGGTACCGATCCGAGCAGCGAGCAGGTGCATCTCGACGGCGCGGACGTCAGCGAGGAGATCCGCGGCGACGCGGTAACCAAGGCTGTCTCCGCGGTGTCGGCCGTACCCGAGGTTCGCGACCTGCTGGTCGCCACTCAGCGTGAGTTGGCGGCCAGTGCGGAGCGGATCGTCGTGGAAGGTCGCGACATCGGAACCGTCGTACTCCCCGATGCAGACGTCAAGATCTTCTTGACCGCATCGGCGGAAACCCGTGCGGCACGGCGCAATACGCAGAATATCGGCCAAGGCCGTGAAGACAATTACGAAGCGGTGCTGGCTGATGTGCAGCGCCGTGACCATCTCGATTCGACTCGGGCAGTGTCGCCGTTGCGCCCTGCCGAGGATTCCATTCTGGTGGATACGAGCGAATTGGGAATTGAAGATGTGATCGCCAAGTTGCTGTTGGTGGTCAGCGACAGAACTGGAGCAGTGCAGTGAGCGACGATCTGGTAACCGAATATGCCGGTGACGGAACTTGGTCCGAGGAATCGGAGTGGGACTACGCCGATCTCGAAGCGGAAGGCGAAGGCGAAGCGCACATTGCCGTCCCGACCTTGGCTGTTGTCGGTCGACCGAACGTCGGCAAGTCGACGCTCGTCAACCGCATCATCGGCCGTCGTGAAGCGGTAGTCGAGGACATCCCCGGCGTCACTCGTGACCGCGTCTCGTATGAGGCGAACTGGGCCGGACGACGCTTCCTCGTCCAGGACACCGGCGGATGGGAACCCGACGCAAAGGGCCTTCAGCAGGCCGTTGCCCGTCAGGCCGAGTTGGCCATGGGAACGGCTGACGCCATTCTCCTGGTCGTCGACGCCGTTGTCGGCGCTACGGCGACGGACGAAGCGGTCGCTCGAGTGCTTCGCCGCTCGAAGACTCCGGTCATCCTCGTTGCCAACAAGGTGGACGACGGACGCACCGAGTCCGAGGTTGCAGCACTGTGGTCCTTGGGCCTCGGTCAGCCGTACTCCGTGAGTGCGACGCACGGACGCGGTACCGGCGACCTGCTCGACGAGGTTCTCGAGAAGCTGCCGGAAACCCCGCGTGAAGGTATCCCCGGCGGCGGCCCGCGTCGTGTTGCTCTCGTCGGAAAGCCGAACGTCGGAAAGTCCAGCTTGCTCAACAAGCTGTCCGGTGACGAGCGGTCCGTCGTGCACAATGTTGCCGGCACCACCGTCGACCCGGTCGACTCCATCGTCGAACTCGGCGGGCGCCCTTGGCGTTTCGTCGACACGGCTGGTCTGCGCAAGCGCGTCAGCCATGCCAGCGGCGCGGAGTTCTATGCGTCGCTGCGTACGAAGAGCGCGATCGAGGCCGCTGAGGTTGCGATCCTGCTGATCGACGCGCACGAGCCGATCACCGAGCAGGACCTGCGTGTTCTGAGCATGGTGGCCGACACGGGTCGTGCATTGGTGATCGCATTCAACAAGTGGGACCTCGTGGACGAGGACCGTCGACTCATGCTGGACAAGGAAGTGGACCGCGATCTGGTCCGCGTTCCGTGGGCTCAGCGAGTCAACATCTCCGCCCACACCGGTCGCGCCGTGGCGAAGCTCGTGCCGGCTCTCGACACGGCTCTGGAGTCCTGGGACAAGCGCATCCCCACGGGTCGCCTGAACACCTGGCTCAAGGAAGTTGTGGCAGCAACGCCGCCTCCGATGCGTGGTGGTCGCCTTCCTCGCATCATGTTCGCGACGCAGGCAAGCACGCGCCCGCCGACATTCGTTCTCTTCACCACGGGCTTCCTCGAGGCCGGCTACCGCCGCTTCATCGAGCGGCGTCTGCGTGAAGAGTTCAACTTCGATGGCAGCCCGATCCGCGTATCCGTGCGAGTGCGCGAGAAGCGTGACCGTAAGGGCCGCTGATTCTGCGTCCAATTTGGTACTGAAACGGCTCTGACCAGCCGATTGGTACTTCGGCCCGTCCCTGATGTAATCTTTCCAAGCGCCCGAAACAAGGGCGTGGGACGGGCTGTGGCGCAGCTTGGTAGCGCACTTGACTGGGGGTCAAGTGGTCGCAGGTTCAAATCCTGTCAGCCCGACCGAAGTTAGATCAAAAAGGCAGTTTCTCAGAGATGAGAAACTGCCTTTTTGTTTGTGCCTTCAAAGGTTCGGCAACGGATCATGCGGGAAGTCCTGCGGTGACGTGATCTCCGCGTCGGCAGCGTTCACGACTGCAACATATTCTTCGTCGATCTCGTACGTTATGCCCGCCGCAGTGAAGTGCGGCGTGGACGCAGTATCGACCGGGCCGAGGACGGTCATTCTCGGAAACTGGGTGAGGATCGACCTCGGCACTTTTCTGGACCGAAAGCTCGTCGAGAACACGGTGATCGCCTTTCGGCTTACCACGACAAACACACTCGGTTTCGCGCTCATCAGAACGTCCGCTGGAAATACGTACCGGATCTCGTCGTCTGGACCCAGGTAAGACCGAAGGTGTTCGCGAACATCCGCAGAAACCGGCATGGGCGGAAGGCTAGCTCAGGTTCGCTGACTGAGGCGAATATTGTGGACGGCAACGATTGCTCCGAAGAGCGCGATCAGAATGGCGCTAAAGATTGCTGCCACCCACCAGGGCGCCGAACCTGCTGTATTCAGCCAGATGGTCAATGCACCGAAAATTGTAGTCGGAATGCCGACGGCACGAGACAGGTCGACGTTCCTTGGATTGACCGGCGGTGTTCTCCACCAATGAAGGCGATGTCCTCGATTCTCACGCAGCATTCGCAGGATGGACCAGACAGTAAGCGGCAGACCAATCGCGAGGATGACCATCCCGCCAATAATCGCCAAAGTGGACCCGTCTCGGAAGTACGTCACGGCACCGCCCACAACACCTGCAAAAACGATGGCCGTGAATACTTTCCACGCGGGGGTTATCGACTGGCCATGCGGTTGTGTTGCCATGCAAGCACCCTTCCACAAAACGTGGTCGAAAACTTCAAGCCTTTTGCGAACGTCGATTGTGCATAAGGGTGACAATCAAACTCGGCAGGCCGTTGACTGCTGCGAGTTTAGCGACGGAGATACCCGGGCTCAGAAGAGGTGCTGCCCCCCATAAGTGGTCGACGACGCGGAGTGTCCCGATCAGGCTCGATACCCAACCCGCGAGTTGAGCACGCCGAACATGGTGTGCCGCTCGCGTTGGGAACGGTCCCACCGCGAGAGGTAATCTCCGCCCCTTTCGAGTTGTAATCGCTTTCTTCTCCGGAGCGCAATTTCGCCTACTGGCATGATCTCTTCGTATGATTGGGATTCGGATCGCGTGGGTTGTATTGGCGGTCGCCACCGGGATTCTGGGATCCGCGACGGCACAGTGGCCGCTGTACGAGATCACCGATTGCGAAATAGGCCTCGGCCCGCTCAGTTCTGCCGATTGTTACCGCTCGATTCACGACTATTTCGGGCGGGAGCTCTTCTTGGTGCTGGCGTTGCCGGTGGCTCTGTGCGTTATTCCAGCCGTGATCCCACGACCATTAGTTTCCTGGATCGTCTCGGCGACAATGCTTTGCGCTGCAGTATTGGGTTTCTTTGCAGCTTTCAGCTCTGATATGCCTTCTCTGCTGTCGATGGTGGGGAGCCTCCCTGCTGCAGTGCTGGCATTGGTACTTGCTGCGGTGCATCAGGGGATCGCATTGCGCAACAAGGGCGCCATTGCGCGTGCGCGCAGTGGGGTTCGCGATACGCAGCCGAGTGAGTGATCAGTCGGGGCTGAAGAACAGTTCCATCGAGATCCAGAACCACGCCACCATTGCCGCCACAGAAAGGAACGCGAGCACCAATGGCAACGCGAATTGCCTGCCGATGCGGCTGGGAATAGTCATAAGTCCGAGAATGACGAACACGGCGGCAGGCGCCGCCCAACTTATCCAGTAGGTGAGCGGTGGGGGGTTGGGGCCGAACGACGTGAACGAACGGTTCGGATAAAGCTGCGGCTGCGGGACATCTGCGACGTGTTGCCACAGGAGTACCAACGGCAGATAGCCGAACAGCCCGAGCAGAAGGCCGACGACGAGTCCCGCGAAGATTCGCTCGCCCCTCATCTCGATGCGCCCGTCGGAATCAACCGGTCCACTGCTTATACGACTTCTGGTAAGTCGTGAGGCTGCATCCGTAGAGCCCACGCCCGGGCCGCAACGAACGTCACGGCCAATACGAGCACCACCAGCAGTATGACTGCAATCCAGGTGGGAGCGGCGGTGGAGAAGCCCAGCTTCCACGCAGTACCGACGCCTGCAGCAGTCGCCGCCAACGCCCCTACCGGAAGTATCACCGCCACCGCTCGTGTGGTGCGAACAGTAAGTCGATCCCCGGCAGCGCGAAGAACTCCGAACACGGCGGCGACCGAAAGGCCATAGGCCAGAAGACCGCTGACGGCGTAGACCAGGAGCGGGGACCATCCCATATCAACCGACCCGGTGAATGCCATGCCGATCAAGACCAACAGGGGCGTCAGCCCAAGCGTGACGCCTGCGAGGCCTGCCACCACAGTTCGAACCAGTCGATTGTCTTGGCCTCCGGAGATTCGCACGCCCGCGAGGCGGAGCACGAACCCGGTCAGCGCGCCCAGAAGGGCGCCGATCACCGCAGCGTCTATCGACCAGTTCCATTGTGATTCACCGGCGAAGCCCGAGATTGTCGTGCCACCCGAAAAAAGTGTGATCGTGGCCGACGCCTGTAAAGACCCCTGTGTCAGCGACGCGGCGACCAAGGCGACGGTCGCCCCGAACAAAGCAAACCCGAGTGCCTGTTTCCACATTACGCCATCTTGACCCATCCGACTCGAGAATGCGGCGCAACAGCAGGTCTTTACCCGCTTTACCTATCTGGGTGGGATCGGCACAAAGGTCCGCATCTCGTCCCGTCCGGGCCGGATGACGCCTGCGGCGGATTCGGGAACCTCGTTCCAGGCGCCAGGAAGGTCGCGCAGAGGCTCGGAGACGACGATTCGGGTCTCCTCGCTCAGATGGTGCAGGGCTTCTACCTCTGGATGGAGCTTGCGCAGCGTGGAAATCTCGGTGGAGAAGAACAACGACCTCGACTGGTGCTCGCTGGAATAGCGAAAGATCCAGGTGGAGATGCCATCCGACGTGGCGACGGTCATCTGAACCGGATTGTCGATTCCCTGAGAGCGAGCCGTGTGCTCGACGAATCCGACGGCCCTCGCGACACCTTCGAACGGATCGTCGGTCAGGCCGAACGTCAGCGCGAGGAAGAACAGAGTTTCCGAGTCCGTCGATCCTTCGAGATCCGGAAAGAGCGACGGATCAATGGCAGTCACCAATTCCCGTTTCATGTCGTGGAATCCGTGTAGTGAACCGTTGTGCATCCACAACCACCGCCGGTGCCGGAACGGGTGGCAGTTGCTGCGCTGCACTGCAGTTCCCGTCGAGGCGCGTATGTGGGCGAACAGCAGAGGGGTACGCAATTGGGAGGTGACCTCGCGCAGGTTCGAGTCGTTCCACGCGGGTTCGATGCTCTTGAACACTGCCGGTTGTGGGCCTTCCCCGTACCAGCCGATTCCGAAGCCGTCGCCATTTGTCGTCGTGGCCCCGAGTTGAGAATGCAGGCTCTGGTCGATCAGCGAGTGCTGTGGCCTGAACAGCAGGTCATGGGCGAGTATCGGTTCTCCCGAATACGCCATCCACCTACACATACTTTCAACTCAAGCAGATCGAGTCGGCGTTGACGATGCGTGCGCCGTGGCGTTCGTCGTCTGGGTGGGCTTCCATGTCGACACCGCCCAGATCACGACGATGTTCAGCGCGATGATGAGAGTCGACCACCAGGGGTAGTACGGCAGCCACAAAAAGTTCGCGATGATCGAGATCGCGCAGATCACGACGGCCGACACTCGCGCCCAGGCCGCTCCGGTGAACAGTGCGAGCCCGACGAGAGCGACGAGCGCGCCCAGCACGAGATGGATCCAACCCCACGTCGTCAGGTCGAATTGATAGACGTAGTCGATCCCGACTACGAACACTTCGTTTTCGGCGACGGCAGCGAGTCCCTGGAAGAACTGCACGATGCCGACCGTCACCAAGATGACGGCTGCCCCGATCGATGTTCCTACCGCGAAACCCTGCTTGACTGACGTTGTATCCGACATGACGGTTTCCCTTGATTCGGTGGGGGCGACCGGACACGTGCCCGGCACGCTCGTTGTAGTGATCGTTGTTCCACCGGCTGACCGCTATGAAACGGAAATACCTGTCCAATGCGGTGAGAAATCAGTGCGTCCTGCTCCGATGTGCGGGTGAAATGTAACTTCTGGCCCCTGTGGATGCGATGTATCCCTTGCCGGAACGCGTGTGCGGAGGAATTGCTCGTAACCGAAGTTCACAGAAAACAAGAAGAATTCGGCACGGAATTCGACCTATTTGTCCAGCTGTACTGGTATTTTGACTGTATTGACCGGAAGCTACGGTCCGCGGAAAAGAGTAGCGAGAGAATGACGATCTTCGGCAGGCGTACCGCGGGCATCACCGCGACGGCCTTCGTCTTGGCGACCGTTGTGCCGACAGCACTCCCCGCGGTGGGATCGGCTGCCCCCGTCGCGCTCACCCGCGCGTGCAACTCGGAAATCAACGAAAATTCGATGTCACTCGATCCGGCCGTGATCGACGGTTGGTACGACATCTCGACTGGTTCACCGGGAACGAAAATCAACTCGATCGAGGCATGGAGAACCGTGCCCGGAGACATCCTCGAGTTTCGCGCGTCGGTGACGATCAGAGCCCACGGTAGCCCCGTCCGAGGCACGCTTCGGATCGACGGCGCCGGCTTGACCGGAGATCAGGATTTGATCTCCAGAATGACGTTGACCCAAGATCTCGGCCGGTCAGGATCAACGGTCACCGACGCTGACGACGGTTCGGTCATCCCCGTACGTGCCAAGCTCGCCTTCGATGTCGCCACTCCGGGCCAGGTAGCCCAGAATCGGACAGTCAACCTCTCTGCGGTCAAGATTGTTTTGAGCGGCGACACTACCGATCCGGAAGGTGAATGCCCTGGTCCCGGCCCAGGCCCAGGCCCAGGCGGTGGCGGGAACGGCGGTGGCGGGAACGGCGGTGGTGACGGCGACAACGGTTCCGGCGGGGGCGTCGGGGACAACGGAGGCGCGCTTCCCGGTCGCGACGTCGGAAACCGCGTTCCGATTTCCCAGGTCCCGTCCGGCCCGATTTCTCGTCCGTGACAGCGACACACGGATCTGTGATCCGTCGGATATGCGTCGCTGCGGCAGTGGCAACGATGTTTCTGGTCGGCGGATGTTCCGACGACGGGAACTCGCCGACTCGAGTCCTCGCGACCGGCCAGGAAGATTTGCCGCCGGCAGTTCGCGCCGCAGTCGACAGTCCGGATGTCCCGAGCACGCTGCGCATAGGCGACAGCACCGCTGACATCCTGCCGATCAAAACGACGACGGACGGCTCGCTCGTTCCGCCAGAGGACGTCAACGAGATCGGGTGGTGGGCGGACTCGGCCTTTCCCGGCTCCGGCGCGGGCACCGTGGTGATCACCGGCCACATCAACGACATCTATCAAGGCGACGGTTTCGGGAAGAAGTTCTCCACCTTGGACATCGGCTCGATCGTGACCGTTACGGGCGCCGGGGGACAAGTCTGGAACTACCGCATCGATACGGTCGATCACTACGGCAAGGACGGCGAGCTGCCGGTCGAGCGATTGAACACTCTCGACGGACCCGAGACCATCGCTCTGATCACCTGTGGTGGCGAATTCGTCGGTCCGCCGTTCGGGTACGAGGACAACGACGTCGCGTGGGGGACCCCGGTGGCCGCATAGGCGAAAACTCGACGTCGGGCCGGTTGATAAACTGGGCCCCGCGTTCGTGGCCATCCACGCGCGTTTCGAAAGTCCGAAGAAGGAGATTGTGCTGTGGTTGACCTCGCCTATGTCATCGCTGGGTCCGAAGCGACTGGCGGTGCCGGCCTGCAGGTCGACCTGAAGACGTTCCAGGCATTGGACGTCTACGGCGTAGCGACCACCACGTGCATCGTCTCGTTCGATCCCAAGAACAACTGGGGTCATCGCTTCGTGCCCATCGCTCCTGACGTGATCGCTGATCAGATCGAGGCTGCCACTGCGGCTCACGATCTGGACGTCGTCAAGATCGGTATGTTGGGCACGCCCGCCACCATCGAGGTTGTGGCAGAGGGATTGCGTCGGCAGTCCTGGCGCCACGTCGTCCTCGACCCGGTCCTGATCTGCAAGGGCCAGGAGCCCGGTGCGGCTCTCGATACCGATACGGCACTTCGTGATTCGATCCTGCCGCTTGCCACTGTCGTCACACCCAACCTGTTCGAGGCACGCACCCTCGCCGGAATGGACAGCATCGAGAGCGTCGACGAGCTCATCGAAGCCGCACGTCGTATCCACGACCTGGGACCCAAGTACGTGCTCGCAAAGGGCGGGGTCGAACTTGCCGGTGGCGACGCTGTCGACGTGTTGTTCGACGGGACCGACGTGACGGTTCTCTCCGCCCCCAAGGTCGGCGAAGAGCGCGTCTCGGGCGCCGGTTGCACGCTGGCCGCCGCGGTGACCGCCGAACTGGCAAAGGGCGCCGACGTGGGAGAAGCCGTCGCTCTGGCCAAGAAGTTCGTCACTGCGGGCATCGAAGGCCGCGTCTCGGCACACACGCCGTTCGACACCGTCTGGCAGGGCGCTTTCAAGGGATAGGCACACTGCGGCTCACATCGCCGCGCGCGGCCTGGCAGGATCGAGTGCGTGAGTACTGCGAACCTGAATCGAAGCGAAGTCGCCGAACGATCTCGAACCATCGACGTCACCGGGTACCGGGTGGAGTTGGATCTGCGATCGGCGGCGGACCCCGCCTCGAAGACCTTTTCGACCGTCACGACAATTGATCTGACGTCGTCGGCGGAGTCCACGTGGCTCGACTTCATCGGTGCTGCAGTCGATTCCGTAGAGGTCGACGGTGCGTCGATTCCGGTGGAGTACGACGGATCCCGGATTGTGCTGCGCGGACTCGGCGGATCGAACGTCGTTCGGGTGGCAGCACACGGCCACTACAGCCGTTCCGGCGAAGGGCTGCACCGATTTGTCGACGACGCCGACGATCAGACGTATCTGTACACGCAATACGAGCCCGCCGATGCCAGACGTGTTTTCGCCTGCTTCGAGCAGCCGGACCTCAAGGCGCCCTTCACATTCGAGGTGACAGCACCTGACGGCTGGGAAGTCCTGTCGAATCAGCCCGCGACACAGACTCTCTCCGTCGACGGTGCGCAACGCGTCATTTTCGCACCGACGCTGCCGATCTCGACTTACATCACCGCGATCGCGGCCGGGCCGTATCACCGCGTGGCCTCGTCGTGGAGTCGCGGCGAACTCACTGTCGAGTTGGGCGCTTTGTGCCGGGCGTCGTTGGCTCCTCATCTCGATGCAGACAACGTTTTCGACATCACCCGTCAGGGGCTGGACTTCTACGCCGAGCACTTCGACTATCCGTATCCGTTCGGTAAGTACGACCAGATCTTTGTCCCCGAGTACAACCTCGGCGCCATGGAGAACCCGGGCCTGGTGACCTTCACCGAGGCATACGTGTTCCGCGGCACCGCAACCGACGAGCAGCATCAGCGTCGCGCAAACACGATCCTGCACGAAATGGCGCACATGTGGTTCGGCGATCTCGTGACCATGGTCTGGTGGGACGACCTGTGGCTCAAGGAATCTTTCGCCGATTTCATGGGATCGCTGGTCAGCGCCGAAGCCACTCGCTTCACCGATGCCTGGGTCGCCTTTGCCATCAAGCGGAAGGCGTGGGCGTACCTCCAAGATCAGCTGCCGACCACGCATCCCATCGTCGCCGACATCGTCGATCTCGAAGCCGCGAAGCTGAACTTCGACGGAATCACCTATGCCAAGGGTGCCAGTGTCCTCAAACAACTTGTGGCGTTCGTCGGGCGTGACGCGTTCTTCGAAGCGGCACGCCGGTACTTCAAGGCTCACGCGTACGGGAACACCACGCTGGTCGATCTGCTCGATGTGCTCGCGGAGACTTCCGGGCGCGATGTGCGCGAATGGGCCCGAATCTGGTTGCAGACCACCGGGGTGTCCACGCTGTCGCTCGACGGAACCGATGTGGTCCAGACGGACCCGAGGCCGCATCGGCTCGCAGTCGGAATCTACGACTACAACGAGTCCGGAGATCTTGTTCGCACCGAACGCGTCGAACTCGACATCACCGAATCCCGGACGTCTGTCAATCTTCCGCCCGGAGCGCTCACACTGCTCAACGACGAAGACCTCACGTACGCGAAGGTGCGATTGGACGCGGAATCTCTGTCCACGGTCGAGACATCACTGGACCGCGTGAGCGATCCGCTTGCGCGCGGGGTGATCTGGTCGTCGCTGTGGAACTCGGTGCGTGATGCGCAGCTCTCGGTGTTCCGGTACCTCGACATGGTGGAACGATTCGCTCCCGCTGAGACAGATCTTGCAATTCTCAGCTCGATCCTGACCGATGCCCACTACGCGGTTCTTCACTACGTTCCGAAAAGCTTGCGGCCCAATGTAAGTGCAGGCTGGTTGGAAACGACCTGGAAGGCGGTGTTCGAAGCCGAACCGGAGTCCGGAAGACAGCTGGCATGGGCACGGGCTCTGTCGGCCGCTGCAGCGGTCAACGATGCTCGCGCCGACGAGTTGCGGTCGATACTCGACGGCAACTGCCCGGGGCCGGTCGGACTGGCTCTCGATCCTGATCTGCGGTGGGCATTGTGGATCGCCCTGTCGGCGATCGGCCATGCGAGTGTGAGCGACTTCGACGGTGAGCTGAGCAAGGACAGCACGTCGGCGGGTCGAACGGCGTACGTCCGCGCTGTGGCGTCGATTCCCGATGCCGCGACCAAGGCGGCTGCCTGGGCGTCGGCGACCACTGACGGCTCACTCTCCAACGACCGCCTGGATGCGACGATTGCCGGATTCCGTTCGGGCACGGACGCGTCATTGATCGAGGGATATGCGGACGAGTACTTCTCGTCTCTGGGGAAGTGGTGGTCGGAACGCAGCATCGAGATTGCGCGACGGTTGGTGAACGGGCTCTTTCCGGCAGCCGAAGATACTTCTGCGGTCGATGCCTGGATCCAGGCCAATGAAGGTGCGCCCGCGTCGCTGCGGAGGCTGGTTCTCGAGCGGCGAGATCACCTGGCCCGGGATCTGCGTGCACAGGCGTCGAACGCGGTGATCTGAGGCCATCAGCTCCGAAATGTCCTGTTCTTGGATATTGTCTAGGCAGGGCTGCGACGGGAGACGACGTGCACAAGATCACGGATCTGTCGCTGGTCACGGGCCCCGTCCCACCCGTGGTGACGGTGCTCGGAATTCTGGCACTACTGTGGCTCATGTTTTCGAGGTCGAGGCGTCACGTCCTGATTTCGATTCCCGTCTGCATCGTCGCGGCAATCGGGATAACCCTGGTGCTGTACTGGCTGATCGAGAAGGTGTGGCATCCGTTCCCGGATCCGATTGCCCGTCCGGTCTACGTGTGGATCGGGCTGGGCATTCTGGCCGTGCTGCTGGGTGTTTCGAGGATCTTCGCGGCGACGCGAATCGACGGCCGCGTGCTCACCGTGGTCTCCGTGCTGCTGGTGGTCGTGTCGAGCGCGGCTCACGTGAATCTGCAGTTCCAGTCGTATCCGACGTTGGGAACAGCGCTGGGACTCTCGGACGCGGAGAAGGTTTCGCTCGCCGACCTGGACGACGGTAAGGACGGGGCGGTACCGGTTTCGCAATGGAAGGCTCCAGCGGACATGCCGTCGGCCGGCAAGGTCAGCACGGTCACGATTGCGGGGACGGTCTCCGGATTCAGCGCCCGCGACGCCGAGATCTACCTACCGCCCGCGTATTTCACCAACCCGCGACCGGAGTTGCCGGTGTTGGTACTGCTTGCCGGTCAACCAGGCGCGCCCGAGGACTGGCTACAGGGCGGCCGCCTCGTCCAGACGATGGACGCCTACGCCGCTGCGCATTCGGGCTTGGCTCCCGTCGTCGTCGTAGCTGACGGGACCGGATCGGAACTGGCGAATCCGCTCTGCGTCGATTCCCAACTCGGGAACGTCGCGACGTACCTTTCGCGTGATGTTCCCGACTGGGTCCGCGGGAACCTTCAGGTGGATCCCGATCCGAGAAGGTGGGCTATCGGGGGCCTTTCCTACGGCGGTACCTGCGCATTCCAGATGGCGACGAACTTCCCCGCCGTGTATCCGACTTTCCTGGACCTCTCCGGTCAGATCGAGCCCACCCTCGGTGACCGGAAGCAGACGGTCGATGCCGCGTTCGGCGGCAACGAAGCCGCGTTCGTGGCAGTGAATCCGCAGGATCTGCTCCGGGAGAAGAAGTTCCCCGACAGCGCCGGAGTGTTTGTCGTCGGTAAGCAGGACAACGACTACCGCCCAGGTCTTCAGACGCTCTACGAAGCGGCGAAGGCTGCGGGGATGGACGTCCAATACGCCGAGGTCGACGGTGGACACAGCTTCCAGGTATGGTCCGCCGGTTTGGCGAGTCAATTAGGTTGGCTGGGAACTCGACTCGGTCTGCCCGGGTGAACGATCGTCCGGAAGTTTCGTGGATCCGATGATCAGCGGGTGAATTCGTCCGGTCGCCCCGGCTTCGGAACCCAGCCCCTGTGGATCTGCCACACTCGCGAGCCGAAGGTCGAGCGCACCGGTCCATTCTCGGGTCAACTGCGCATCGAGAGCGTCGACGCGCTCGAGTAGCGGCGGGTGCTGGTCCGGCGGGCAGGCCTCGAGCAAGGTAGCGAATACCGCGCGTAGACGCCGCTGCACCTGTGCGGAATTGGTACTGAAGTGGCGGATCTCGTCGGTGGCGACCGACACGTAGTCAGCCCACGTGCGTTGCTGCCCCCGGATCAGCGTGAGATCCGAGGTGGCCGTGTCGAAGCGGACTCTCGGAGCTAGCAGCACCAGAAGATCCTCGATGTGATCGAGCGCCTGGACGGCTCGCCCCGGATCGTTGATGGCGGGTGAGAGCGCCTTGAGCGCGATGTCCACGATCGACTGCAGCGCTGCACCGGGGCTGACGACCGGGCTGTGCGTGTCGCCGAAGATCAGGCACGACATCAATGTGTCCGGACGAACCTTCAGCGACGGCCCGCGAACCTCGAAGAGGGGCGCGTTCTGGGCGACGAACTCGCCGATGCTGGGCACCACCTCGACAGCGACGCCCCAGCGACCGGCCAACCGCTGCAATCGTGCGAGATCGATCGCCAGCAGAATCCGGCCGTTGGGAGAAAGATGGCGCAGCCGAATCACCAGTGCGTCGGTGTTCTCGGAGTTTGCGGACTCGTTCGGCTGGATCAAGGGGAGTGGCCGGCTGGGTTTCGGTGCGCCGGAGGGTAAGTCCTCGTACAACGGATAGGCGCGGATTGTCGCGCTGCGACCTTGGGCCGCTATCCACCGCAGTAACCGACTGGAATTGAGAATCGACCCGACCTTCGCCACCAACGCGATGAACAGGATCGCACTGGCCAACGCCAGAAGCAGTGCGATCGCCGTGGAGATGGTCGGAGAGGAATTTTCCGAATCGAGCGCCAGATCGAGCGCGATGATCAGGGAGAATACGAACGTCGCCAGAAACATGCCGATCGACCACCGCATCACTCGCTGCTGTGCGAGCATCGGGACGACCCGCACCGAAATCTGCGAGGCACCGAACTGCATGGCGAGAGTGATGGCGGTGAACACCAGGCCGGTGAGAGTGATCATCCCGCCGGCGATGACGCTGAGCAACGTCGCAGTGGCCCCGGCGTCCACGCCCTCGGAAATGGTACCGACGTCGCCGTCGCTGACGAGATCTCCGTCGATCCCGACGAGGATGTTGGCGGTGACGACGGACAGGATGACGAGGATCACGGGGAGGCGCCAGACGGGGACTGTTCGTAGTCGTCGGCGAGTTCGGCGCCAGCGAATTCTGTCCGAGAGCCGCCGCGACAATCCGACCTTCGACGTGGGGGTTGTGGTGTCGACGACGGGGAGCGGCGGTGGGGGCGGGGGAGTGGAACCGAAACTTCCCGACACCGTTTCCTGAACGTAGATCTTCGCGTGAATCATCGGCTCGCGATAGCGCTGCTCACGGGCGACTGCCCGGCTCATCTTTGCCGGCTTGTCGCGGTAACGCGAGCGCGCCCACGGCGCACCCGGGCGACTCAACCGAATTGCTCCGACCAACAGAAGCGGGGTGAAGAACAGCCCGATCAGGCCGGTCCAGAGTTTGCCCTTCATCAACGTGATCACGGCGAGTCCGAGTTGGATCACGATTGCGACGACAACGCTGATCAACGTCGCCAGGCTACGGTCCTGCTCGTACGGGTCGAACTCTCCCGCGAATCCGATCGGGTGGACTCCGAGAAGGAAAAGGAACGAGATCGCGATGGCAACGAATACCGCGTCGATGGACGAGCGACCTTCCTCGGCCCAGTAGACATCGCGCAGATGCAACACGAGCGCGTACTCGTCGAGGACCAACGCGCTGCCGATACCGAACACCGACGCGAGAACACAATTGGCGATCGGGGTGTGATAGTCGGCCAAAGCGATGAAGGCAAAGCCTGACACGAGCATCATCATCAAACCGAAAACCATGTGGTGGATGTGCATTCCACCGGGTGTGACATTGCCTGGCCACCACGAGACCTCCGCCCGGATCATCCGGACGCTGAAGCGGATGAACAGGAACGTCAGGACAAAGGCGAGTAGGAGGAAGAACAGCGGGAGCCTGCCGGTGTCGACGACCGTGTGCTCGAACCAGGACCGCACGGCGTCAGCTCTTGCTGGTAGCGAGCTTGATCAGCTGGGGAGCCGTCGCATCGGGAAGGTATGCACGCGTCAGCGCGATTCCGATCCGAGGCAGATCGGCCTCGTCGCGGAAGCACAGGAAGACGGGTTCGTATCTCGGCTTGAACTTCTTCTTGAACGCGTGAAGAGACCGGAAGCCGTAGAGCGGTTCCATCGCGGCTCCGAGCATGTCCAGCAGGCGGTCCATGGATGCGGCGTCGGCGCCGTCGTCGCTGCGGGCGAGTGGTGCTCCGGACAGTGAGACGAATTGGGCACCTTGTTCTTTGAATTCGAGGGCCGACGATGCGATGAGGAACTCGACCACCGGACGGAACCCGTCGGGGCGTCGACGCATGACGTCGAGCGTCCAACCCTGGACCACTCCGCCTTCGCCGTACACCGGCAACCACGAGGTGACGCCGTGAATGCTGCCGGTCGGGTCGACGGCCAAACCGACCCGGACGTCGCGATCGAGCGCCTCCTCGACGCTTCCGAGGGTGAAC
The DNA here is from genome assembly GCF_042794945.1 of Rhodococcus sp. NPDC056506. NCBI lineage: Bacteria > Bacillati > Actinomycetota > Actinomycetes > Mycobacteriales > Nocardiaceae > Rhodococcus > Rhodococcus sp. NPDC056506. The sequence goes on from NZ_JBHTSW010000028.1 coordinate 32,143, forward strand.
CCCATCTCGGGTAGTCCCTTGTCGCCCACCCATTCCTCGGAGATGGCGCGCACCTGAGCCAGCACGGAGAACGGCTCGTCGGCCAGTGTTGTCATCCGAAAGGTGATCTCGTCCTTCTTGGCCTTGTTGAGCGCCGAGCGGATGTCCTGCCAAGACTTGCCGGTGAACTGCAATTCCGGCAGGTCGACGATCGTGTCCTCGGCGACCTGAACGGTGCGCCAGCCGCGCCGGGCGGCGGCATCGGCTGTCTCCTTCCCCACGGAGAACAAGCAGGGAGTGAGGCCGTTGGCTTCGGACATCGTCGTGAATTCGTCGACCGCTGCGGCAAGTCGGTCGGGGCTCGCGATCGGATCGGCCAGGACTACGACGACGCCGACGTGCCGTTGGAATGCAACGACGCTGTCACCGGACTCGCCGAAGAAGTAATTGTTGCCGTCCCACGTCGTCATCCACGACATGGTTCCGCCGCCGTGCTGTTTGAGCAGTTCCCGAGCGGCGGCGCGCGGATCGTTCCCGGACAACGGCCCGCCTCGAATCTTGCGCCGCATCGGTACGTGAAAAGCGTGACGACCCTTGATCAACAAGATGAGTTCGAGAAGCCAGAGCAGCGCGGTTCCGACCGTGACGGCGCCGGCGCTTTCGTAGTCGAAGAAGATGACCGAACTGAGGACGAGGGCGGTGGCCAAAACCGTCAGTGAACCGAACACGACGGCGACCCACCAGGCCCAGCGGCGTCCTCGTCGCAACTGATCCGCGATCAGTGCAACGATGATCACGTCGATCAATGCGGTCCAGCCCGAACCTGTTTCGGCTTCCGTCGGCCCGAACGGTCCGCTTCCGGGGAACAGCCAGACGGCGATCTCGACCACGCCGATCAGGAGCAGACCGATGAATCCGAGCAGGCGGATCTCGCGTCGCGTTCGGGGGATGAACCCGCGCTCTCCGTCGCCGAAGAACTTCTCGCCCACCGGCAGGAATATCGCGACCGCGATGAGGTGCTGCACGTCGGCGAGGCGGCCTTCGAAGAGGAACGCGATCGCAATGTACGCACACAGAATGGCGCGCACTCGCATTCGCCAGGGCGAGCGGAGTGTTGCCGTGGTTGCGGCGAGAGCGGCGATGATTGCGGTGGTCACACCGACGTCGCGGTGGGTGGCGAGGTTGCGGGCCCAATCCCAGTCGGTGTGGCTGCCCGCCCAGAGGAGGAGCGATGCACCCAGTTCACCCGCCAACTGACCGCTGATCGTGACGATGGCCGCGTTCTTGGTTCCCAGGCGCCATTCGCACCAACCGACCGCGAAGGCGAAAACGATGATGATCGAAACATACTGACCTGGCGTCAATCCGAAGAACCACCCCGTGACTAGTGTCCACCACTTGCCTTCCTGCAAGGCAGGGACTCCGTAGGCGATGTCGTCGAACCACGAGTAGGTGCGGACGTGATTCCACAAAGCGCCGGTCGCAATCCCGACGACGGTGATGGTGAGGACGACGATCGAAGTGAACGGCACGCGCCGCAGGACGCTCAGTGCGTCGGAAGCAAAGCGAGAGGCCCGATTCGGCGCACCCGGTGCGCTCTCCTCGGTCTGCGGGGTGGGGGTCTGGGACTGCTCAGCCATCGAGGTTCTCTTCTCGCCATGCCGCACGGTGGATTCTGCCTGTTCAGCATGACAGGAATACCGACCGATAATCAGGCGAAGCGGTCAAAATGGACCAGACTGACTGGGGGTCTCGGACTCGTGGCGCTACTGTCGAGCCATGGTGAACGGAGATTTACTGAATCGGGACCACGTTGTCACTTCGCTTGCCGCTTTCGAACCTCGATCGGTCGAATTGGACGGAAGGCGTTCTGCGTCGGTGGTCATCGTCGTCATGCGGAACGCGGACGGGACACCGGTGTTTCCGGTAACCAAGCGGCCCAGCAAGATGCGAGCTCACCCCGGTCAGTTCGCGTTGCCAGGCGGAAGCGTCGATCCGGGTGAGACGTCCGAACAAGCAGCGCTTCGGGAACTGTCCGAGGAGTTGGGCGTCGAAGTTCCTGAGTCGGACATCATCGGCCGACTCGACGACTACGTCACCCGTTCGGGATTCGTGATCCGTCCTTTTGTCGTCTGGTCCGGCGAGGACGTCGGGGGACTGGTACCCAATCCGGAGGAGGTGGCACAGGTGTACGCCGTGACGGCGGAGGAGCTCGACGTGGACTCGCGATTCGTCACCATCGAGGAATCACCCAACCCGGTGATCCAGTGGCCGTTCCGAACGAGCCTGATCCATGCGCCGACCGGAGCTGTCATCTATCAGTTCCGCGAGGTGTTGAACGGCCGGCACACCCGCATCGACAACCTCGAACAGCCGGTGTTCGCCTGGCGATGAGAGCAGCTCGACACGCTCGGGGTCGTTCGGGCTTCGGTGCCTCGGCGAATAGTGCGCCCCGCTGTGGAAAGCTGACCGCACGGCAATCGAACGACGCGAGGTGTGTGCAGTGAACTCTGGCGAACAAGAACCGATCCCCACGGATCGGATTCTCACTGTTCCCAACGTGCTCAGTATCGTGCGTCTACTCGCCCTTCCGCTGTTCGCCTACCTGCTGCTCGTCACACACTCGGACGGGTGGGCGTTAGCGCTGCTGATGCTCAGCGGGTTCACCGACTGGCTCGACGGCAAGCTGGCCAGGGTGCTCGGACAGACCTCGCGTCTGGGAGCGCTACTCGACCCGCTGGTCGATCGCCTCTACGTCGTGACGACGCTGGTCACCTTCGTCGCCCGCGATTTCATTCCCTGGTGGGTTGCGGCGATACTCATCGGCCGAGACCTTCTGCTCGCGTTGACGCTGCCGATCTACCGCAGACGTGGACTGCCGCCACCCGAGGTCATCTATCTCGGTAAAGCCGCGACCTTCCTGCTGATGTTCGCGCTGCCGCTGATCCTTGCCGGGCACGGAGACTGGGCCATCGGACCGTTCACCCATGCCTTCGGTTTCGCTTTCCTGATCTGGGGAACCGTCCTGTACGTGTGGACTGCAGCGATCTACGTGCTCAAGGCCGTCGACGTGGCGCGAACGCACGAGGTCGTGCCCCGATGAAGTCGACCGGGGAGGACGTCCGTCGTAACCCGGTACCGTCGCTGCTTCGGTCGCTCATGACCGAACATCTCGACCCGGGCTACGAAGCAACTGCATTCGAACGCCAACACGAGCACACCAAGAACACGTCCTCGAAGACCGGGCCGTGGCTGGCCCTCGGCGCACTGTTGATCGGGTTCATCGTCACGGTCTCCGCAGTTCAGGCGACAAAGCAGGTGACCGGCACCGAAGAAGTTCGAAGCGAACTAGTGGCCAAGGTCCGTGACGCGGAGGATCGAATCGATTCGCTGGCTGCCTCCCGTGATTCGCTCGGCGGCGACGTCGACGCGGCCCGCGGCGTGGCGCTCGAAGGCGATGCACGCGGCAGCGCCGTCCTCGACCAACTGCGCGCGGTCGAATCCGGTGCCGGGGCGGACGCTGTCCACGGTGAGGGACTGGTGGTGACGCTGACGGACCCGGCCGGACGCCCGAACCTCTCGGACGCGTCGCAGCGGAGCGTCGGCGGCAAGACCGTCGTCCTCGATCGAGATCTGCAAACCGTCGTCAACGCGCTGTGGGCGGGAGGCGCGGAGGCAATCGCCGTCGGCGGCGTGCGAATCGGGCCGACGGTGACCATCCGTCAGGCCGGCGGCGCGATGCTCGTCGACAACCAACCTGTCTTCTCGCCCTACCGCGTCGAGGCGATCGGCGACACGCGCGCACTGCAGCGAGAGTTCGTCGTCAGCGACGCCTACGTGAGAATGTCGAGCGTCTCGCAACTGTACGGAGTCGGTTTCGCGGTGGCCGAGGACGATTCGTTGACACTGCCACCCGCGACGCCGCGCGCCGTCCGGGTGGCAACAGAACCCACAGAACCCAAGTGACAGAAGGAGTTCGATGAAGGCCGGTTCCGCCCTGTACGGACTCGCAGCACTGGTCGTCGGCATCGTCCTGGGCGTCGTTTTCAGCCCGCAGGTGCCCGACGTCATCCAGCCGTATCTTCCGATCGCGGTCGTTGCGGCGCTCGACGCCGTCTTCGGCGGACTCCGCGCGTATCTCGACGAGATCTTCGACGCGAAGGTGTTTGTGGTCTCCTTCGTCTTCAACGTGCTTGTCGCGTCGTTGATCGTCTGGCTCGGTGATCAGTTGGGTGTGGGTACTCAACTCTCGACGGCGATCGTCGTCGTGTTGGGTATCCGGATCTTCGGCAACGCAGCGGCATTGCGACGCCGACTGTTCGGAGCGTGAGTCATGGCGGAACACTCCACGACCGAACCCGAAGAACCACCCGTCACCACCGCGAGTGAAGGTCGGCACGAACTGCGTTCACCGTCGAAACACCGCACCAACGTCGTCTTCGCCATCCTCGCGGCCGTGCTCCTGGGTGTGCTCGGTGTCGCGATTGCCACACAGGTACGTAGCACCGTGGCCGGAGATTCACTCGACGCCGCGCGCCCTGCCGACCTCCTTGTCGTTCTCGACAACTTGAATCGGCGCGAAGCCGCGCTGAGGCAGGAAGTTGCCAATCTTCAGGAATCGCTTGCCACTTTGGAAGCCGGCGGCAACACCGGAGCAGCGTTGGACGAGGCGCGGGCGCGGCTGACCTCGCTCTCCATTCAAGTGGGGACCGCTCCTGCTACCGGACCGGGTGTGACGATGACCCTGACAGATCCGGCGGGCGGCGTCGGCTCCGAAGTGATTCTCGATCTCATCCAGGAATTGCGTGCTGCCGGTGCCGAAGCCATCTCGATCGCAGGTGCTAGCGGCGAACCCATTCGTATCGGCGTGAACTCGTGGGTGAGTGGGCGCGGCGGCGAAATCGAATTGGACGGAACCCGGATCGAGCAGCCGTACACTGTGACCGCGATCGGGGATCCGCCGACGTTGGCAGCAGCGTTGAACATCCCCGGAGGCGTCTTCGACAACGTCGCACGCAACGGCGGAACTTCCTCGGTCGAGCAATCGCAGCAGGTCACGATCTCCGTCTTGCGACAATTGAATCCGCGCCAATACGCTCAACCTGGAAATTGATCTTTTGCGTCCGACTTTCGGACGGCCTGTGAAAGGAAGCCACTGTGAGTGAGCTCGATACACCTACCGATCTGCGCTACACCGCGGAGCACGAGTGGGTGAAGCGGACCGGCCCGACCTCAGTTCGAGTCGGTATCACCGACTTTGCTCAGTCGCAGCTCGGTGACGTCGTGTTCGTCCAGCTTCCCGCTGTCGACGAAGACGTGACCGCCGGTGAATCGCTCGGTGAGGTCGAGTCGACCAAGAGCGTCTCCGACATCTTTGCTCCGTTCACTGCGAAAGTTCTTGCAGCCAACGGTGAATTGGACGGACAGCCTGACCTCGTCAACACCGATCCGTACGACAAGGGTTGGTTGGTCGAGCTCGAGGTTGCCGACGAAGCCACACTCGATGCCGCACTCGCGGCAACTCTGGACGCGGAGGCGTACAACGGACTGACGTCCGAGTAGAAAACCTACGCGTGGACCGGCCAACTCGTGTTGTGTCGCGGCCTGTCTCGCTGCACACGGCGGTCTGCGCAGGGTACGGTCGTTAGGTACGCATGTGCCGAGTCGGGGCGCAGGGCCGTATCGAACGTGACTGTGAAAGATGCTCGTGAAGAAAGTGCACTGCGTAGTCCAGTGATTCATGATCTGGATGATTGACCCAGGAGGAGAAACAGTGAGCGAGAACGGTAACGACGCGGGCTATGGGGAGTCGCCGGCGGAGACCACTTCGGTTTTCCGTGCGGACTTCCTCAATGAGCTCGACAACACCTCCTCTGCAGCACCGGCCGCCGAGCAGCCGGTTTCGGGCGTGGAAGGTCTTCCCGCCGGAGCCGCACTTCTGGTGGTCAAGCGGGGACCGAATGCAGGATCCCGCTTCTTGCTCGATCAGCCGACGACGTCGGCAGGTCGGCACCCGGACAGCGACATCTTCCTCGACGACGTGACCGTCAGCCGTCGTCACGCCGAGTTCCGTCAGGAAGATGCAGATTTCCACGTCGTCGACGTCGGAAGCCTCAACGGCACCTACGTCAACCGTGAGCCTGTCGATTCGGCAGTTCTCGCGAACGGTGACGAGGTTCAGATCGGCAAGTTCCGCCTGGTTTTCCTCACCGGCCCTCGTGCCGGCGGTTCGCAGGTCGGCGAGTCGTCAGCAGGTGCGGGTAGCTAATGACGGCAGTGCGGCAGCAGAGCCAGCCCGGAATGTCGATTGGTTCCGTGCTGGATCGGTTGCGTCCAGATTTTCCCGACGTGACGATTTCGAAGATCCGTTTCCTCGAGTCCGAGGGCTTGATCAGCCCACAACGGACACCGTCGGGATACCGCAGATTCTCCGTGGAGGACTGCGAGCGTCTTCGCTTCGTGCTGACCGCTCAACGCGATCAGTACCTGCCGCTCAAAGTGATCAAAGAACAGCTCGAAGCGATCGACAGCGGCGCGGCGACGGTGAGTGCGGAAGTTCCTCCGCCTCGTCGTGCGCGCGTCCTGTCGATCGCTACGGGCGATGTCTCGCCGGAAGCTTTCCGTGTCGACCGCGAGGTTCGAGTCGGTCGTCAGGATCTTCTCGCGCGCGCCGACATCGACGATCGGTTTCTGACCGATCTGATCCGCACCGGCTTGGTCGTTCCCGGCGCGGCGGGATTCTTCGACGAGGACGCCGTGACATTGGCGCGTACCGCGAAAGCGATGTCCGAGTACGGCTTGGAGGTCCGCCATCTGCGGGCGTTCAAGTTGGCTGCTGACCGCGAAGCGGGACTGGTGACACAAATCGCCGGACCGGTTGCCAAGGGTCGTGATGCTGGAGCGCGTGATCGCGCCGAGGAAATGGTCCGGGAACTGGCTGCCCTGTCACTGACTTTGCACACGTGTCTGGTCAAATCGGCGGTTCGGGGAAGTCTCGATCGCTGAGTTCCTCGATCAGCGGGGCTCACTCGAATAGAATTTCAGTACGACCGCATCGGAGTCGGTCGACTGGATCACGTCAGGTTGGAGGCAAGCTCGATGGGCGAAATGCGTGTGATCGGAGTTCGTGTCGAGCAGCCTCAGAATCAGCCGGTCCTGTTGCTGCGGGAGTCCGACGGCGATCGGTACCTGCCGATCTGGATCGGGCAAACCGAAGCTACCGCGATTGTTCTCGAACAACAGGGAGTTGAGCCGGCGCGTCCGCTGACTCACGACCTGATCAAGATTCTGATCGAATCCTTCGGTCGGAGTCTCAAGGAAGTGCGGATCGTGGACCTGCAAGAGGGCACGTTCTACGCGGATCTGGTCTTCGACGAGCAGACCACAGTGTCGGCACGTCCGTCGGATTCGATTGCGTTGGCCTTGCGAATCGGCGTTCCGATCTTCGCGTCGGAGGCCGTTCTCGCCGAAGCCGGTCTCGTCATTCCCGACGAGCGCGAAGACGAGGTCGAGAAGTTCAAGGAATTCCTCGACACCATCTCGCCGGACGATTTCAAAGCCACTGATGGCTAGCCTGTTTTGACTGGTTGCGGACTTTAGTCTTCAACTCTCAAGTAGAGGTTGAGTCTCGGTCGGCGTGTTGCGTTGACCGCGCACCCTCCTGGTCCTACCGTTGCGTGCGGTGGAGATCTTCTCGCCTTGTCGATCGAGGCGTACTCTGGGTAAGTCCACTCATGGAATTACCTGCCTTGGATTCACATCTGAAAGTTCGGTCGGCACGGGATTCTCGTGACTGCTGATAGCACAGGTTGGTTACATGATGGCGAAGCGAGAGGGAGACGGCAGTGGAAGAACAGTCGAATGAGCGCGGAACGGGCATAACCGGTAGTGCCGATCCGACTGCAGAGTTGTCTTCCGAAGAGCTGCAGCCCGGCTTGTTCCCGGACGACTCCATTCCTGACGATCTGGTCGGATACCGAGTACCCAGTGCTTGCCAGATTGCCGGGATCACCTATCGCCAGCTGGACTACTGGGCACGGACGTCGTTGGTCGTGCCGTCCATCCGCGGCGCTGCCGGATCCGGTAGCCAGCGTCTGTACTCCTTCAAGGACATCCTCGTCCTGAAGATCGTGAAGCGTCTGCTCGACACCGGAATCTCGCTGCAGAACATCCGCGTTGCCGTCGATCACCTGCGTAAGCGCGGCGTGCGCGATCTTGCCAACATCACGCTCTTCTCCGACGGCACCACCGTCTACGAATGCACGTCTCCCGAAGAGGTCGTCGACCTTCTTCAAGGTGGGCAGGGCGTGTTCGGCATCGCGGTCAGCGGCGCCATGCGTGAACTCACCGGAACCATCGCCGACTTCCCGGCCGAGCGCGCCGACGGCGGTGAAAGTGATCCCAACCCGGAGGACGAGTTGGCCTCACGACGCAAGAATCGCGCCAGCCGCAAAACCGGATAACGTACGTCACATCTCTTTGGAGGATGCCACGGTGCAGGTAGGCGCCTCGGTCTACTAGACTGGGCCTGCGTCGCCGGCGTACGGGAGAGCCTCGGATACCGATTCACCGAACTTGTCTTTGTTGCAGTGTTTGTTGCAGCGTTTGTTTCAAAGGCCAGTGTGAGCGGGATCAGGGCGCCGAAGGAGCAATACCTCCCCGTCAATCTCTCAGGCACCAAGGACCGTACGGGCTCCGACGCCTCTGGAAAGCGGTGGGAAAACCCACCCGCCGACGGGGAAAGGCTGTGGCTTCCGTCGATTGGCGGGTCACTACCGAATCTCTCAGGCGCTCGGGAATCGAGCATGCGACAGAGGGGGAGGAACACACCGCAGGTCGGTGTGTGTCCTGATCCTCCGATCTGTCTGGGAGTTGTCGTGATCGACGCTGCAAGCCGTATATTTGCCGACCGCCATGTCGGTCCGAACGCCGCGGAACTCGCGCGCATCCTCGAACTTGTCGGGGTCGATTCACTCGACGAACTGGCAACCAAGGCCGTTCCTTCCGCCATCCTCGACGCTGCACCGGACGGCATCGCTGCCGGCCTCGACGCTCTTCCGCTGCCGGTCGGAGAGCACGAGGCACTCGCCGAACTGACCGCTCTCGCCGCCCAGAACACCGTCGCGACGTCGATGATCGGCCTCGGATACTTCGACACGTTGACGCCGCCTGTGTTGTTGCGCAACATCATCGAGAACCCGGCCTGGTACACCGCGTACACCCCGTACCAGCCGGAGATCAGCCAGGGCCGCCTCGAAGCCCTCCTCAACTTCCAGACCATGGTCGCCGATCTCTCCGGCATGGAATTGGCCAACTCGTCGATGCTCGACGAGGCCACCGCAGCCGCCGAAGCCATGACGCTCCTGCGCCGCGCGAACCGCAGCAAGTCCCCGCGATTCGTCGTCGACGCCGATCTGTACCCGCAGACCCTCGCCGTCATCGAGACTCGCGCCGAGCCGCTCGGCATCGAGATCGTCTCCGCAGACCTCACCGCTGGTCTTCCCGAAGGTGACTTCTTCGGCGTCATCGCCCAGATTCCCGGAGCCTCGGGACGGGTCGTCGACTACACCTCGATCATCGCGCAGGCTCACGAGCGCGGCGCACTGGTTGCCGTCGGCGCCGACCTCCTTGCGATGACGCTCATCACCTCGCCGGGCGAACTCGGTGCGGACGCGTGCTTCGGCACCACCCAGCGTTTCGGTGTTCCCATGGGGTACGGCGGACCGCACGCCGGTTACCTGGCCGTGCACTCCAAGCATGCGCGTCAGCTACCCGGCCGCTTGGTCGGTGTCTCGATCGACGCCGACGGAGACAAGGCATACCGCCTCGCACTGCAGACTCGTGAGCAGCACATTCGCCGCGAGAAGGCGACGTCCAACATCTGTACCGCTCAGGTGCTCCTCGCCATCCTCGCTGCGATGTACGCGAGCTACCACGGCGCCGAGGGGCTCAAGGCGATTGCGTTGCGCGTCGCTGCTCGCGCACACGCGTTGGCAAACGGCCTGCGCGAAGGCGGCGTGACCGTTGTCCACGATTCGTTCTTCGACACCGTGCTGGCGCAGGTTCCGGGCAAGGCGGCCGACGTTGTCGCTGCGGCCAAGGAATCCGGGATCAACCTGCGCCTGGTCGACGCCGATCATGTCGGCATCTCCTGCGATGAGGCCACCACCGCCGATCACGTCCTCGCAGTGCTCGACGCCTTCGGCATCGAAGACGCTGTTGTTGCCATCGAAGCAGAGGGCAACTCGGTTCCCGCTGCTCAGGAGCGCACCTCCGACTACCTGCAGCACGAAGCCTTCACCCGTTACCGTACGGAAACGGCTATGCTCCGCTACCTGCGCGCGCTGTCCGACAAGGACATTGCGCTCGATCGCAGCATGATCCCGCTGGGTTCGTGCACCATGAAGCTCAACGCGACAGCCGAGATGGAATCCATCACCTGGCCCGCGTTCAACGCGATTCACCCGTTCGCGCCGACGTCGGATGCGCCCGGTCTGCTGAAGATCATCAAGGATCTCGAAGACTGGCTGGTCGCGGTCACCGGCTATGACAGCGTGAGCCTCCAGCCCAACGCCGGCAGCCAGGGGGAGTACGCGGGCTTGCTCGCCATCCGCAACTACCACCTCAGTCGCGGCGACAATCACCGCGACACCTGCCTGATTCCCTCCAGTGCTCACGGCACCAACGCGGCTTCGGCTGTCATGGCCGGGATGCGCGTCGAGGTTGTCGCGTGCCGTCCCAACGGTGACGTCGACGTCGACGATCTGCGTGCGAAGATCGCCGATCACGCCGAGCGCCTCGCTGCGATCATGATCACCTACCCGTCCACCCACGGTGTCTACGAACACGAGATCTCCGACATCTGCGCAGCGGTACACGACGCCGGCGGCCAGGTGTACGTCGACGGCGCGAACCTCAACGCGCTTGTCGGCCTTGCTCGTCCGGGACGCTTCGGCGGCGACGTCAGCCACCTGAACCTGCACAAGACCTTCTGCATCCCGCACGGCGGCGGCGGACCCGGCGTCGGCCCGATCGGTGTGCGCTCACACCTGACGCCGTTCCTGCCCGGACACCCGATGGCCCCCGAACTCGGTGGTAGAGGCACGATCTCGGCAGCGCCGTACGGCAGTGCGTCCATCCTGCCCATCACCTGGACCTACATCCGGATGATGGGAGCTGCGGGCCTGCGCCGCGCCAGCCTGACCGCCATCGCGTCGGCAAACTACATCGCGCGTCGACTCGACGAGTACTTCCCGGTTCTCTACACCGGTGAGAACGGCATGGTCGCGCACGAGTGCATCCTCGATCTGCGCGGGTTGACCAAGGACACCGGCGTCACCGTCGACGACGTGGCAAAGCGTCTGGCCGACTACGGATTCCATGCCCCGACCATGAGCTTCCCCGTGGTCGGCACACTGATGGTCGAGCCCACCGAGAGCGAGAACCTCGAAGAGATCGACGAGTTCTGCGAAGCGATGATCGCCATACGCGGCGAGATCGATCGCGTCGGTGCCGGCGAGTGGACGGTGGAGGACAACCCGCTTCGCGGTGCTCCCCACACCGCCGGAAGCATTGCAGCGCAGTGGGATCACCCGTACTCGCGTGAGATCGCAGTCTTCCCGCGTGGCAAGGCTCGCCCCAAGGTGTGGCCGTCCGTGCGTCGTATCGACGGTGCACACGGCGACCGCAACCTGGTCTGCTCCTGCCCGCCGATCGAAGCGTTCGCGGGCAACTAAGGCGTGTGCCCGCCGGAGATCATCCCCTCTCGCGTACGAGTTCGAGAACGGTGATCTCCGGCGGTGCGCCGACGCGTACCGGAGGGCCCCAGGCCCCGGCGCCACGCGTCGTGTACAGCACGGTGCTGCCGACCTTGTCCAAACCCTGCACTGACGGCTGCTGCAACGGAACGAGATAGCGCAGCGGCCACATCTGCCCGCCGTGGGTGTGCCCGGACAATTGCAGATCGATACCCATCTCGGACGCTTCGATCGCCTGGCGCGGTTCGTGCGCGAGAAGCAAGGCGAACGTATTCGGATCGCGGCCCGCGAGGGCGGCTGTCAGATTCGGCTCGTACGGGGCCGGCGACGTGTAGTCGTGGATGCCCACGATGTCGATGGTATCGCCGCCATGCTGGATCGAGGTGCGGCTGTTGCGAAGTGTGGTGATCCCCAATGTCTCCCACACGTCGAGCCATTTGCCGCCGTCGTCGGCGTAGAACTCGTGGTTGCCGCTGACTCCGAAGATTCCGTCCGGCGTCCGAAGATCGGCGAGCGGAGCAAGATCGGGTGCAACTTTCGCGACGGTGCCGTCCACGAGGTCCCCGCCGATCGCAATCAGATCGACGTTCTGCGCGTTGACGATCTCGACCACCTTACGAGTGAAGTCGACCCCGCGGGCCGGACCCACGTGCAGGTCGGTGATCAGGGCGATCCGGTATCCGTTGAAGCCCTCGGGCAGTCGTGCCAGGCGCACCCGAATTCGGGAGACCTTCGGGTTCGACGCCTCGTAGACGCCGTACCCGGCGGTGCCCAACGCCGCGAGAGTGACTGCCGCTGTGGCCAACTGCAACGTACGACGCTTGGACGGGTCGACCTCGGCGGTCGTGTCCGTGCGGCGTGCACGCAGACGACTGATCCCGGCGAACAGCCCGATCACGAGCAGTCCTGGAATCAGGTACAGCCACGAGGCCAGCCACATCCATCCGAGAAACCCGATCGGTCGCGCCCACGACGTCGGAAAGACTTCGCCGCTGCCGACCCCGATGAGCGTCGAGACCGCCAAGACGACGAGCACAGTGTCTGCCAGGCGAGCCCATCGTCTCGGCATGCCCGTGGCACGAACGAGCCTGCGGTGCAGGAACCACGTCAGAAGAGCGAGGAGAACCGCGAAAACCGCAACGCGCCCCATCAGGACAGCATCTTCGTCACGGCGGCGGCGAGTGCCGGGTCGGACGTCGAATCGACGCGAACCAATGTTCCGCCCGTCCTGTCCGACACGTCTTGGAGCGTGGAGACGTCGTTGCCCGCACCGACGACGATCACGTCGACCTGTACCGGACGCGACGGATTGCCCGCAGCGGCGATCGCACTGAGCAATTCGCTTCGCGTCGTAGTGGATTCGTCAGGTGTACTCGAGGTGATCAGCAACACCGAGTTGACCCGTCCCGCGTCGAAACCGTCCACCGCAGCCTTGTACGAACTGGCAAGCGCCGGATACCTGGAGGTCTTTCCGCCGGAGCGAAGCCCGTTGAGGAAATCGGTGATCGTGGCGCGCCGATTCGGTTCGGACAGTGAACCACCCGGAACCAGGATGCGCTCGGACGGTCTTCCGTCCGTGTTGGTGCTGAACTCGCGAAGGCCGATGTCGGACGCGTCAGGGCTGCGACCTAATTGAGTATTCAATGCCGCAGCAATGTTCGCCAAGCGGGTATTGCCACCGTCGTCGGTACCCATCGACGCCGACGTGTCCATCAGGATGGTGGCACTACGCGGAGAGACCGGGTTGGCGACGATGTCACCGAGCATCGCTGCGGTTTCGGCCGAAGCCGGTTTCAACGTGGACGAGATCTTGGCCGGGGACACCGCCCCGAGATCGGGAAGGCCTTGGCCCTCGACCCGGAAACCGGCGCCGACGAACAACTGTGACTGATTCGGCTCACGCATGAAATCGGCAAACTGTGCCGCTGCGCGCGACGCGGTTTCGTCGATCCCGCTGCCCGAGACGATTACCGCCGGATAGTCCGCGACTGGCGTTGCGCCGGCGGGGGAGTACGTCGTCATCGCCGCGTTCGCGCTCTGCGCTATCGACTGTTCCGTGGCCGGAACGGCTTTCACCGAATCCGGAGTTCCGGCGCTCAGTGCTCCGAGGGCTTCGGCGGTGGACGAGGGGGGAGTCGGCAAGGATTGGAACTGCAACGCCCGCGCACTGAGTGCGGCGTTGACCTGAGCGGACTTCGCCTGATCCGTCGTGACCGGACCGGCACCCGCATCGTCGACGTCGGCAGCGATTGCCTGTGCAGCCATCGAGGTTTCGGTACTTCCGACCGGCAGGGCGACCGTCAGATCGGAAGGCAAAGACTTCCAACTCGATGCTGCGCCGGCCAATGCTGCCGCGGTCTCGGGACCGGCTGCCAGAACGATCGGGGAACTCGCAAGCGAGCGAGGATCACCGTTGATCACGGCCTTGCCGGCCAACGGCGCGAGTTCGAACGAACTCGTCGGGATCCACAGGGAGGGACGCGGTCCCAATGCTGCGTCGTCCCAGGGGGCCGCCGGACCGGCTTCGAGTGCCGTCGAGACCGACGCGGACGGCGCACCGTGCACCACGACGGCGATGCAGTGATCACGCACCACCGGCGAGGTCTGGGTGTACCGCTTCGCCAGTTCCTCGACCTGTGGGGCGATGGACGGATCCGCGGTGACGTCGAGTGTCTTGTTGCCCTCGACGCACGTACCGGCTGCCTGCTGTCCCTGATCGTCGATCCGGTTGCTGAGGGCCTTCCATCCGAAGAAGCCTGCCACGATCAACACGATCAGCACGACGACGAGAATCGGCCCCTTACTGATACCTCTGGCGCCTGACCCGCCGCGATGTTCGCCCACGTACCTTGCCCTACCTTGGTCACTCGAAGAATGTCTGTTGAACGGACTGTGTCCTCGGCCAGTCTAGTGACGAAACTTCGCGGCCTACGCGAACAGCCTCGACACCGGGAGCGGTGCCGAGGCTGTTCGGGTTCAGCTTCGAGTTCGAAGAAGGTGAAATCAGGCGTTGGCAGCCTTGTACTCGCGGCGGCGGCGATGCAGGATCGGCTCCGTGTATCCGCTGGGCTGCTTCGCACCTTCCAGGATGAGTTCCTTGGCAGCCTGGAAAGCGATGTTGGAATCGAAATCAGGTGCCATGTTGCGGTACTCGGCGTCGCCCTCGTTCTGACGGTCGACAACCGGGGCCATGCGCTCGAGCGCAGTCACGACGTCGGTTTCGCTGACGATGCCGTGACGCAGCCAGTTGGCGAGCAGCTGGCTCGAGATGCGCAGGGTGGCGCGGTCCTCCATGAGCGCGACATCGTGGATGTCGGGAACCTTGGAGCAGCCGACGCCGGCGTCGATCCAGCGGACGACGTAACCGAGGATGGACTGGCAGTTGTTGTCGAGCTCTTCCTTCTTCTCCGCGTCCGTCCAGTCGGTGCTGGGAGCGAGCGGGATGGTCAGGATGTCGTCGACGCTCGCGCGCGGCTTGCCCTTCAGTCCGTCCTGAACAGCGAACACGTCGACGCGGTGGTAGTGCGTCGCGTGCAGCGTTGCGCCGGTCGGCGAAGGAACCCACGCGGTGTTTGCGCCGGCCTTGGGGTGGCCGATCTTCTGCTCGAGCATGTCCGCCATCAGCTCGGTCATGGCCCACATGCCCTTACCGATCTGCGCCTTGCCCTGCAGGCCGCAGGCCAGTCCGGTGTCGACGTTCCAGTCCTCGTAGGCGCCGATCCACTTCTGCTTCTTCATCTCGGCCTTGCGCACCATCGCGCCGGCTTCCATGGAGGTGTGGATCTCGTCGCCGGTGCGGTCGAGGAAGCCGGTGTTGATGAACACCACGCGGTCGACGGCTTCCTTGATGCAGGCCGCGAGGTTGACCGTCGTACGACGCTCCTCGTCCATGATGCCGACCTTGAGCGTGTTCTCCGGAAGCCCGAGGACCTGCTCGACGCGGCCGAACAGTTCGGTGGTGAAGGCAACTTCCTCGGGACCGTGCTGCTTGGGCTTGACGATGTAGATCGAGCCGGTGCGGCTGTTGTCGAGCGGGCCGTTGGCGTCACTGATCGAGAGGCCGTGGACTGCACAGGTGCTGGTGATCAAAGCGTCGAGAATGCCCTCGGGAACCTCGTTGCCGTCGGCGTCGAGGATCGCGGGGTTGGTCATGAGGTGACCGACGTTGCGGACGAACAGAAGTGAACGACCGTGCAGGCTGAGTTCGCTGCCGTCGACGGCGGTGTACTTACGGTCGCCGTTGAGCGTACGAGTGAAGGACTTGGCGCCCTTCTTGATCTCCTCGGAGAGGTCACCGCGGTTGAGGCCCAACCAGTTTCGGTAACCGACAACCTTGTCGTCGGCGTCGACAGCGGCGACCGAGTCCTCGAAGTCCATGATCGTGGTGACGGCCGATTCGAGAACGACGTCCTTGACACCGGCGGCGTCGGTGCTGCCGATCGGGGAGGACGCGTCGATCTGGATCTCGGCGTGCAATCCGTTGTTGAGCAGCAGGATGCTCGTCGGTGCGTCCTTCTCGCCGAGGTAGCCGACGAACTTCTCCGGCTGGGCGAGCGTCGTGACGCTGCCGTCTGCCAACGTGATCTTCAGTTCGCTGCCGTCGACAATGTACTTGGTTGAATCTGCGTGCGATCCCGACGCGAGAGGTGCTGCAGCGTCGAGGAATTCACGCGCCCAGGCGATGACCTTGTCGCCGCGGACCTTGTTGTAGCCGGAACCCTTCTCGGCGCCGTTCTCCTCCGAGATGGCGTTGGTGCCGTACAGCGCGTCGTACAACGAACCCCAGCGGGCGTTGGACGCGTTGAGTGCGAAGCGCGCGTTGAGGATCGGGACGACCAACTGCGGGCCGGCCGTCGAGGTGATCTCCGTGTCGACGTTCGCGGTGGTGACCGAGAATTCGGCAGGCGTCGGCAGGAGGTAGCCGATTTCCTGCAGGAACGCCTTGTACGCGGCGGCGTCGATGGGAGCGCCGGCGTGATCGCGATGCCACTGATCGATCTGAGCCTGCAGATCGTCACGCTTGGCAAGCAAGTCGCGGTTCTTCGGTGCGAGCTCGGTGATGACCTTGTCGGCGCCGGCCCAGAACGTTTCGGCGTCTACACCGGTGCCGGGAAGAGCCTCCTCGACCACGAAGTCGTAGAGAACCTTGGCAACCTGAAGACTGCCGACCTGAACGCGCTCAGTCATGAATAGCCTCACTTTTCCGAAAGCGGAGCACCACATATGGATGCCATGAACCAACATCAATGTTACCTGGGAGTATTCCCACCGCTGTCCGCGCCCTGAGCTGCGATAATCGGGCGCGAAGAGCTGAAACGATCAAGTGAAATTCGTTCTGTCTAGAGTTTGCGCGCGGAAATCTCGAAACCGGCTTTGCGCAGACGCTCGACCAGGACGTCGCCGAGCGCTGTCGCGGGGGTCAGGACGCCGGTGGCCTGTGGGAGGTCCTTGTGGTCCTTCGCCAACGACAACGCAGATTCGCCGAGCATCACCGCCGTCGCGCTGTATCCCGGGTCGCCCTTCGCCTTCACTCGTGATGTGTATCGAGCGCCGGTCGTGGTCGTGGTGAACACGTCGAGCGTGAAATGACCCTTCTTCTGGGTGCTCTCGCTCGGGCCCTCTCCGGGAGCAGGCAATACCTTGTCCAGAAGGAAGCGCGTCGGCGGAAGGGCGAGTCCGGCGACCAGCGCACCGAGACCGACCGCCACTCCGCCCGCAATCACCGGAGACACGACGGAAGAGCCGACGCTCATTACCTCGCTGTACTTGAACTTCTTGCCGTACGCCCACTCTCGGAGCGCATTGCTGCGACGGACGACTCGTGTGTTGTACGACGCCATCACGAACGGTGCCTTCCACCCCTTCAGTGAAGGATCGATCTTCGTGCCATCGACCACGCTCACGTCGCTCTGGCGTCCGAGTTCGGGCTCCCGATCACGATCGGGGCTCAGCGAGTACGGCGAGGCGGCGAGTTTCCGCAGGCGCGCATCGTCTTTCGACACGTCGATCTGGTTGCGAAGCGAATCGATCGTGCCACCGCTCACGCCTCCGCGCAGCGCAGTGACCACCAGGGTGGTGTCGGTGAGTTCGCCGGCGCCGTCGGCGACGACCTTCTCGTGCAGGACGTGAACTCCGAGATCGGAAGGGATGGAATCGAATCCGCAGGAATGGACGATCTTGGCACCGGTCGACACGGCCAGGACGTGGTTGGCGTCGATGCTCTCGCGGTGGAACAGCACCTCGCCGGTGAGGTCGACGTAATGAGTTCCGGCGGCAGCGCATTCGTGAACAAGAGCGTGCCCGTACTTGGCGTACGGACCGACCGTGGTGGCGACGACCCGGGTTCGCTGGGCGAGTGCCTTCAGTGCTGTGGCGTCGTCGGCGTCGGCGATGATCAGGGGGAGGTCGGCAGCGGCGGTACCCAGATCCGCGCGGGTGGCTGCCAACTTCTCGAGTGAGCGGCCGCCGAGGCCGATCTTCGTGCCTTCGGGCGCGTGTTTGACCAGGTAGTCGGCGAGTAGCTTTCCGACGAAGCCGCTCGCTCCGTAGACGATGATGTCGAGTTCTCGGGCGGGCGAGGTTCCAGTCATGGAGCCAGCCTACAAACGAGTACCGGAAAGTGATGTGACCGCGGTCACTCGGCGGGGAGGGGTTCCTTGACGACGAGGATCGGAGCCTCGACTTCGAGCAACAGGCGCTGCAGTGGGCGTTCGAGCAGGAACTTGCCGATGGGGGACATCCGGCGCGTTCCGACGATCAGGAGATCGACACCCGCGCCGTGCACCAGGTTGACGAGCGCGGTCACCGGATCGCCGTCGTGCTCGGTGGTGCGCAGATCCCACTTCGTCTCCGAGAATCCACCGGCGTCGAGCGCCGCCTGAATCTCGCCGCGAAGAGCGGCCCGATCATCCTCGGTGTTTCCGATGCTGACGGTGTCTCCGATGTTGACGTCGTCCAGGACGTGCAGAACCAGCAGTTCTTCGCTTCGACCCACGGATTCCCGTGCAGCGGCCACTATTGCGGCGCGGCCTTCCGGGCTGTCCTTGTGTACGACGGCGATCGTCATGGTTCCTCCGAGTCGGTGAGCAGTGTCGGCTCCATTATCGCCTGCAATGCTGTGCTCTACCTGAATTGAGCTACTTGACACGGGAGTTTGGGGGTGACGAGATCGCCACATCGGGGCGCCTAGGTGCCGCCCATCACCACGGCGAGGGTTTGTAGTCCTTGAGGAAGCAGCCGTGCAGGTCGACGCCCAGCTCGCCCTGAACGATGGGGTCGTAGACGCGGGCTGCACCGTCGACGAGGTCGAGTGGTGCGTGGAAACCTTCGTCGGCCAGACGCATCTTGGTGAAGTGCGGGCGTTCGTCGGTGATCCAGCCGGTGTCGACGGCGGTCATGAGGATGCCGTCGTCGAGCATTTCCTTGGAGCTGGTGCGGGTCAGCATGTTCAGTGCTGCCTTGGCCATGTTGGTGTGCGGGTGGCCTGGGCCCTTGTACGCGCGGCTGAACTGGCCTTCCATGGCGGAAACGTTCACGACGTACTTGCGTCGTGCAGCGGCAGCGGCCATCGACGGGCGCAGGCGCGAAACGAGGATGAAGGGCGCCACCGAGTTGCAGAGTTGGACTTCGAGAAGCTCGATCGGATCGACCTCTTCGACGGTCTGAACCCAGCTGTTGGTGTGCGCGAGGTCGGGCAGTAGTCCGCCGGCATCGATGGCGATGCCCTGCTCGATGCGATCGGGCGAAGCCGACTTGGCGACGAGAGCGAGCGAACTGACCGCGTCGGCCGAGAGATTTCCGGAGGTGATGCTCGCGACGTCCGACAGCGATCCAGCCAGAGCAGCGGGGTGAGCGTCGCTCGTCTTGCCGAAGGTGAGGACATCGGGCAGTTCACCGGCAGGCAGTGCGCCGGACTCGGCGTCCACCAAAGCGCCGTAAGCACCGGGGGAGCGTCGAACTGTTTGTGCGGCGTTGTTGATGAGGATGTCGAGCGGGCCCTGTGCGGCAACAGAATCCGCGAGTGCAACAACTTGGGCGGGGTCGCGGAGGTCGATGCCGACGATGCGCAGACGATGAATCCAGTCGTTGCTGTCTTCCATCGCCTTGAAGCGGCGGATCGCGTCGTTGGGGAATCGCGTCGTGATGGTCAGATGCGCACCGTCACGCAACAGGCGCAACGCGATGTACATGCCGATCTTCGCCCGGCCGCCGGTGAGTAGTGCGCGTCGGCCGGTCAGATCAGTGCTGGCGTCACGTTTGCTGCGGCTGGTGGCAGCGCAATCGGGGCACAGTTGGTGGTAGAAGGCGTCGACTGCGGTGTAGCGCTGCTTGCAGATGTAGCACGGCCGCGCCTTGATGAGCGTGCCGGCGGAAGCGCCTGCGGTGTTCGACTTGATCGGAATGCCGGCGGTTTCGTCGTCGATGCGATCGGGTGAACCGGTGGCCGTCGCGGCGACCACTTGGCGGTCGGCTTCGTTGACGGCTGCGCGCGAAGCGAGGCGGCGCTTCTTCTTGAGTCGCTTGAACAGATGGCCGACAGCGCGCTGCATGGTGATCGAGTCGGGATGCTCGTCGTCGAGTTCGGCGGCTTCGGAAAGGACCTTCAAGCAGATTTCGAGTTCTGCGGGGTCGAGTCCGGTGAGTTCGGCTCGAGCAGATTCTGAATCGGCTGTTTCCAGCGAATCTGCCTGCAGTGCATCCGACTTCTTGGTGTCTGTATCCACTTCGAACTTCTGTTCCATCTCGATCGCCGCTCGCGCGGACTGTTCCCTCGTTCGGGAACTTCGCCAATTACGAGAAAAGCTCCGGTTCGATGAACCGGAGCTTTTCCTGTCTGTCTCAACACAGAGTGTCCGAGGGGGGACTTGAACCCCCACGTCCGTTAATAGGACACTAGCACCTCAAGCTAGCGCGTCTGCCATTCCGCCACTCGGACTCGGCCCCGATTTCTCGGTGCTGGGAAAGAGTATCCGATTAGCTCAGCTGCCCCAAATCGCCAGGTTGCGGGGCATTCCGGTCGCCCGCGTCGTTTGATTCGATGGTAGGAAAGTGGAATGACCACAACCCCGAATAATCCGAATCCGAGCAGAGCCGAAGCCGAAGTAGTCGAACTGGTCAGTTCCCTCATCCGCTTCGACACCTCGAACACGGGAGAGCTCGAAACCACCAAAGGCGAGCGTGCGTGCGCGGAGTGGGTTGCCGCGCAGCTTCAAGAAGTCGGTTACGAGACGGAATACGTCGAGTCCGGTGCACCTGGCCGCGGGAATGTCTTTGCTCGCTTGAAGGGAGCCGAGTCGGGTCGCGGCGCGCTGATGCTTCACGGTCACCTCGACGTCGTCCCGGCCGAGCCCGCCGACTGGAGCGTGCACCCCTTTGCCGGCACCGTCCAGGACGGTTACGTCTGGGGGCGCGGCGCCGTGGACATGAAGGACATGGTCGGGATGATCCTGGCCCTCGCCAGACAGTTCAAGGCGGAAGGCGTCGTACCGCCGCGTGATCTGGTGTTCGCCTTCGTGGCGGACGAGGAAGCGGGCGGAAAGTACGGATGCCAGTGGCTGGTCGAGCATCGCCCGGATCTGTTCGAGGGAGTGACCGAGGCCGTGGGTGAGGTCGGCGGCTTCTCGCTGACGGTTCCGCGACCTGACGGAACCGACCGCCGCCTCTACCTGGTGGAGACTGCGGAAAAAGGTCTCGGGTGGATGCGTCTGACCGCCAAGGGACGCGCCGGACACGGCTCCTTCCTCCACGACGACAACGCGGTCGCCACACTCGCCGGCGCGGTCGCGAGGCTAGCTGCCCACCAGTTCCCGATCGTGATCTCCGATTCGGTCGCGGAGTTCCTGACCGCCGTCGGGGAAGAGACCGGATTGGATTTCGATCCGGGATCACCCGACATCGACGGGACCCTCGCGAAGCTGGGCACGATCGCCAACATCATCGGCGCGACGTTCCGTGACACCGCGAACCCGACGATGCTCAAGGCCGGATACAAGGCGAACGTCATTCCGCAGACGGCCGAGGCGGTCTTCGACTGCCGCGTGCTGCCGGGGCGCCAGGCCGAATTCGAGCGAACGGTGGACCAACTGATCGGTCCCGACGTGACCCGCGAGTGGATCACCAAGCTGGACTCGTACGAGACGACGTTCGACGGCCACCTTGTCGACGCCATGAACGAGGCGATTCTCGCCCACGATCCGGAGGCTCGCACAGTTCCGTACATGCTCTCCGGTGGAACCGACGCGAAGGCATTCGCGAAACTCGGCATTCGCTGCTTCGGTTTCGCACCGTTGCAGTTGCCGCCCGAGCTGGATTTCAGCGCGCTGTTCCACGGCGTCGACGAGCGAGTTCCGGTGGACGCACTACTGTTCGGGACACGTGTTCTGGAACATTTCCTGCTCAATTCCTGACGAGCACGTGGATAGATCCGTGAGTTCGACTCACATCGAGCTCTCTTGTCACAGAAAGGATTCGCATGGCGCACGATCCGTACGAACCATTGCCGAAGTTGCCGAGTTTCGAGCTGACCAGTGACGACATCACTGCCGGCCAGCCGCTGAAGCTTGCTCAGGCCAGTGGTGCCTTCGGTGTTCCCGGTGGCGAAGACATCTCACCGCAGCTCTCGTGGTCCGGCTTTCCGGCCGAGACGAAGAGTTTCGTCGTGACGGTGTTCGACCCGGACGCACCGACGGCGTCGGGATTCTGGCATTGGGCCGTGGCGAACATTCCGGCTTCCGTCACCGAACTTCCGGCCGGTGCCGGCGCGGCCGACAGCGGTGTCCTGCCCGCCGGAACCGTCACGCTCCGCCACGACGGCGGCGGGTTCGGTTTCATCGGTGCAGGCCCGCCTCCCGGACATGGTCCGCATCGCTACATCGTCGCGGTGCATGCCCTCGACGTGGAGACGCTCGACGGAGTCACCCCTGACTCGTCGCCGGCGTTCCTCGGTTTCAACGTGTTCCATCACGCGATTGCGCGTGCAACCCTGACCGGGACGTTCGAGGTCGAATAGTCACTTTGCTGTGCGCCTTTATTAACCGCGGGCGGTTAATAAAGGCGCACAGCAGTTTCTAGCGAGGGTTCTCGGCTCCCACAGCCTGGGCGATCGACGAGAAGCCCGCCGCGCGCACGCGCTTGGCGATGCCTTTGTGGATGCTGCGAGCCCAGAACGGTCCGCCGTAGATGAAGCCGGTGTATCCCTGCACCAGCGTCGCGCCGGCGAGGATGCGTTCCCACGCCTGGTCGGCTGTCTCGATACCGCCGACCGAGATGATGGTCATCTTGTCGCCCACTCGGGCGTACAGGCGCCGAAGTACCTCGAGCGAGCGCTCGGCAACCGGTGCGCCGGACAGCCCGCCCGCGCCGAGTGCAGCTACCGCGGCGTCCGGGGTCTTCAAACCGTCGCGTCGGATCGTGGTGTTGGTCGCGACGATTCCGGCAAGTCCGAGTTCGACGGCCAGATCGGCGACGGCGTCGACGTCGTCGTCGGAGAGATCGGGAGCGATCTTCACCAGTACCGGCACGCTGACGGTATCGAGCACGGCCTGCAGGATCGGGCGCAGTGATTCGACGGCCTGTAGATCACGGAGTCCGGGTGTGTTCGGCGAGCTGACATTCACGACCATGAAGTCGGCCAGCGGTCCGAGAAGCTGCGCGCTGGCGGTGTAGTCGGCAGCGGCGTCGGCGGCTTCGACGATCTTGGTCTTGCCGATGTTGGCGCCGATCGGCACCGTGACGCGGCGCTGCCGCAGGAAATTCGCCGCGTGACCAGCGCCGTGGTTGTTGAAGCCCATCCGGTTGATCAGAGCGTGATCGGCCGGAAGACGGAACAGACGCGGCGCGGGGTTACCGGGCTGAGCCTGGGCCGTCACCGTTCCGACCTCGGCGAAACCGAATCCCAACGGGCCCCAGGCGTCGACTCCGGTGGCGTCCTTGTCGAATCCGGCCGCCAGACCGAGAGGTGCGGGGAACGTCAGACCGAAAGCCTGACTGCGCAATACCGGGTCGTCGACGACAAGAACTTTTGCGACCAGCCAGCGAAGGGGAGCGAACCGTGTCACCAGTTTCATCGCGGTGAAGGCAATGTGGTGGATGCGTTCCGGTGGTACCCGGAACATCAGGCTCAGCAGCAGTTGGTACACGATTCTCCAGCTCTTCGGTGGTGTGATGTTGTCAGCGGCTTCGACAGCGGCGGGCCCTGGTCGTCTGTTGGACGATCAGTGCTGAATGCCGTCCGGATCGGTCACGTGCAGCGGCGTCTTCTTGCGCTTGAGAAGCACACGTCGGCTGCCGTCGGGATAGAGACGAACACGGGAGAGCTCCCACCCGCCGAACTCGGCGGAGATCGCCAGGCGCATCGACGCCGTGACCCGCGAAACGTTCGGCGGTAGCCGGAGTGGCACGTAGTCGAACTTGTCGTCCGACGTTTCCCACTGCGCGGGGATCCCGCGCGCACGCTTTTCCATCAGTTCTCCCGTGACGGGATGACCTGCAGCCCGTCACCGGTTGCCGATCCGACGATCAGATTGCCGTTGGAAGAGTCTACGGCCAACGAATTCGGCTGTCGCACCGTCTTGAACCGTCCGGTCTCCACGGGGATGCCGGACGACAGGTCGAAGCCGACTACCTCGTTGGTTGCGGTCAGCGTGACCCACACTCGATCCGCGGTCTCGTCGTAGGCAACGGCGTACGGCGACTCGCCGACGGGGTAGCGCTGGTGCATCAGGAGCGGATCGGCAGTGAAGACGAGCAGTTCGTTGCCGGTGGTGTCGGTGACAAGGATGCGTCCGAAGCGATCGGTGGCCAGGTGGGTCGCACCCTCACCGGCACGGAGTGCAACGCCGAGTTTGCCGTCTTCGAGGTTGATCGCCGTCAGCGAGGTCTGACGGTGATCGAGGGCGCTCAGGTTGTCGCCGGTCACCGCGAGTTCGTCCACGGATGCGAATCCCGAAACCTTCTGTGACTGATCGGTCTTAGGGTCGACGATGTGAACTGAACCATTGTCCGTACCGATCGCGATGCGGCCGTCGGTGAGTTCGACCGCGGAGTTCGCCTGGCCGTCGACCGGGATGGAAGTCTGTTCGCCCGAAGTCAGTTTCAGCTTCACTACCTGGCGATCCATTGACAGCAGTGCGTTGCCGTCAGCGGCGATCGAGACGTCGCGTACGTCCGAATTCAGGGTGATCGGACGACCTGTCGAGGCCGGGTCGGCGCCGGACAGGCCGTCCGCAGGAACGACCAGCACCGAGCGTGGGTTGTCGGCGACCAGGACAGCGCTGCGCGTGATCGGGTCGAATGTGATGGAATCGATCAGACCTGAATACGGGTGAACCACGCCGTCCGGGGTGCTGGTGGTGGCCGGCGAGACCGCGGCCGTTGCGGGATCGATCGTGATGAGGTCGTCACCGCCATCTCCGGAAGAACATCCTGTGACCAGCAGAACCGCCGCTCCCATTGCTGCTGCAGTGGTGCGGATCCCTAGGCGAGCCATGTGTAGTTCCTCTTTTTCTTGTCATCTGTTCTTCACGCAGTGCGACTGTCATCGATCATCCCTGATCGCAGTCGGGCGCCGTTCATCGCGTCGAGGATCTACCGACCATTCCGCTCACACCCTTGACGCGATACCGTACGAACAGCGATTGCGGTTAACGCTGCAATCACCGAGGAGATCATTGTGATTCCCACAGAACCCACCGATTCCGGCGCGCAGTCGCCCGAACCGGTGCGGCCGGGCTTCGAGATCGAGGACCTCACCGTCGGCGCTCACGCACACGGTTTCGGCAGGTCCGACGGTCGAACTTTCGCGTTTCGCGTACGCAAGAGCGTGTTGTTCGTCGAGGTTTACGGCGAATACTGCGAGCACAGTGTGCCGACCCCGTCGGATGTCATCGCTACGGCCGACCGATCGGTGACCGATATCGATCTGACGGACGAGCGAAGCATCGCCGGTGTGGTCCGCGACGCAGTTCTGTCGACGGAGACTGATTGGTCACAGCCCATTCCCGGTGACGGAGTTCGTGAGGGCGACGGTCGCAGCCTGCCGACGGTGAGAGCCGTCCTCAACAGGCTGGGATCGATCATCGATTCTGTTCGGTGAATTCTCGGCGCGGGATCACCAGGGTTGCTCCGGTCTTCGGATGTGGGAACACCTCGACCGGATAACCGTAGACGCGGGTCAGAAGTTCTTCGTGCAACACCGATTCCGGGGGACCGTCAGCGGCGATCCGTCCATTTTCGAGCACGACGATCCGATCCGCGTACGCCGCTGCCAACGCGAGATCGTGCAACACGACGACGACGGCATCGCCGTCCGCAGCGCGGGCGCGAGCTACGGACATCACCGCTTCCTGGTGTCCGAGATCGAGTGCTGCCGTTGGTTCGTCGAGCAGGATGGTCGACGTCTCCTGCGCCAGTACCCGCGCAAGTGCGACTCGCGCCTGCTCGCCACCGGACAGCACGGCAAACGGCCGATTGGCGAACCCTTCGACATCGCAGGTCTTCATCGCCGCTGTGATGGCAGCGCCGTCGCGGTCTTCTCGGCGAGTTCCGGCCCAGGGTGCGCGGCCCATGCGAACGACCTGGCGAGCACTGAACGAAAATCCGATGGTGTGTTTCTGGGGGAGCACCGCGCGTCGGCGCGCCATATCGATCGGCGACCACTGTGTGAGGTCGGTGCCGTCGACGTCCACCCGCCCCGCGATGACGGGCTGATCACCGGCCAGCGCCGCAAGAAGTGTCGACTTACCGGCGCCGTTCGGTCCGACGAGGACGACGACTTCTCCGGCCCGGACTTCGAGCGACACGCCTTCGAGAATGTGCCGACCACCGCGCTCGACGGTGATGTCGCGCGCCTCGAGCGTGACGTCACCGACGCCAGGGCTCTCCGGTTCGGGGGTGACGCGGCCGAAGAGTTCGCGCCAGTTTCGGACGAGGCTGCTCATGCCCACCCGCCCTGTTGTGCACGAGTGCGTCGGAGAAGCCAGAAGAAGAACGGTCCACCCACCAAAGCGGTCAGCATTCCGAGTGGCAGGTCCGCGTTGTCGATCAGCGACCGCGAGCCGAGGTCTGCGACCAGCAGAACCAGTGCGCCGGCGAGGGCGCTCGCGGGAATCAGCGCGCGGTGGCCAGGGCCGACGAGAATGCGCATCAGGTGCGGAACGACCAGACCGACGAAGAGGATGATGCCGGTGAAGGCAACACTCGCCGAGACCAGGAGAGCGACGATCAGAACCGCGAACTGGCGCAGCCGTTCGACGTTGACGCCCAGGTGACGGGCCGCGTGTTCACCGAGCGCCAGCAGGTCCAGGCGCGGGGCGATCGCCATCGTCGCGGCGATCCCGACGACGGTCATCGGGGCCACGATCAGGACTGCGTTCCAGGAAGCGCCGTTGAGTGAGCCGAGTTGCCAGAACACGATCTGATCGCGAGCAGACGGGCTGGCGACAAAGGTGAAGAAGGCGATGAGACCGCCGGCGAACGCGTTGATCGCAACGCCGGTCAGCACCAGCGTCACCACTTCGGTTCTGCCCTCGTGCCGAGCGAGCAGATACACCGCAGCTGTGGTCACCAGTCCGGCGACGAACGCCGCGGCAGCTACAGCCCAGCCGGCCACGAACGTGCCGCCGACGACGATGACAGCGCTCGCGCCGACCGCAGCGCCCGCGGACACTCCGATCACTCCTGGCTCCGCGAGTGGATTGGAGAACACACCCTGCAGGAGCGCCCCGGAACATCCCAGCGCCGCGCCGACACAGATGGCGAGCACGACGCGGGGGAAACGAACCTCCCACAAGGTCACTTCACCGCTGGGATGGGCGGGCATCGGACCGAGATCGAGCCCGATGCGGTGCAGGATGCTGCCCAAAACCTCGAGTGGTGACGTCGGAACCTGACCGATGCACGCCGACAGCACTGCGACGATCACCAGCGCGAGAGTCAAGCTGATCAGAACCGCACTCACCCGCGACCGCGACGCGGGGCGAGATGCCGACTTGTCGGCGCCCTTGACCTCGTGTGAATCCTCGGCTGCGGACCCAGTCTTACCTGCGTCGGAACTATCTGTTTCTGTACTCACGAATCAGCACTCACAAATCTCTGCTCACGATCCACCGGGCTCGTAGATCGCTTCGGCAAGTGCCGCCATGACACGTCCGGTGTTCGGCCCGAAGCTGAGCAACACTCCGTCCTCCATGTCGACTACTCGTTTGTTCTTTCCGGCCGGTGTCTGAGCAATGCCAGGGACCTTTTCGAGGCCGTCGATACCGCCGATCGACGCCAACCCGTCCGTCATCATGAGCAGGGCGTCCGGCGCGGCGGCGATGAGCGCCTCGCTGGTGATGGGCACGAACTGTTGTGTGATGCCCGAGGCGGTTCCTGCATCGGTGGCGCCGAGTGCCTCGATCAAGGAATCGGCTCCGGACCCTTCACCGCCGATCATGGTGATGGCCGATCCGCGCATGTAGAGGAACGCGATCTTCAGCGGATCGCCCTCGGCGGGGACCAGATCACGAGCTCCAGCGATTTCCGATTCGGTCCGATCGACCAGCGCCGCGCCCTGGGCGGGGACGCCGAGCGCGTCGGCGACGGCCTGGAGTTGCCCCGGCACACCCTCGAGTGTTCGGGTGGGATCGAAGAAGACGACTGGAACCCCGGCGGCGCGCAACTGATCCTGGACGCTCTTGGGCCCGATACTCGTGTCGGTGAGAACCACGGTGGGATCGAGGTCGAGGATCGCCTCGGTGTTGAGCGATTGGCCGCCGACCGTGACAACCGGAACGTCTGCGACTGCGGGGAACTTGGCTGCAGTGTCGCGGCCGACAAGATTGTCACCGAGGCCGAGCGCCACCGTCGTCGTCGCGAGCGTCCCGTAGCGGTCGGCCGCAACGATCCGGCTGTTGTCGGTGATGGTCACGTCGACGCCGTCGAAGCTCTTCACCGTCACGGGCAGTGTCGCGGTCGGGTTGTCGGAGACGGGAACCGGGCTGGAATCTTCGAGTACCGCGGTCCGGGCACCCTGAGATGTCGTGGAATTGTCGCTGGACCCGCAAGCCACCAAACCGAAACCGGCTGCTGCGACCAGCGCCGCCGCGGCCAAGCGCTTCATCATTTGACGAGGTAGCTCTCGATGTCGCCTTCGAGGTCGGCGAACAGGTCGCCGTTGAGGCGGTACGCCAGATTCACCTCGTCGATGAAACGCTGCTGTTCCTCCGCAGGAATCTGCAGTGCATCCAGATTCGAGCGGTAGTCGTCCTTGAAGGGCTTCGGCTTGGGGATGCCTTCGAAGATGTAGAAGCGAAGTCCGTCGGTCTCGAATCCGTAGGCGCGCTCGAGCATGCGGCGGATGATCTGTCCGCCGGACAGATCGCCCATGTAGCGCAGGTAGTGGTGTGCGACGAACCCGGCGGGCCAGTCGAACGCCACCTCCTTCAGGCGGGCGATGTAGCGCTCGGTTGCCGGCAGTGCCACGAGTTCGTCGCGCCAGTTCGGTCCGCCGAGGAATTCGAGATCGGACTCGAGTGAAGCCACCCGCAGCAGATCCTCGGACAGGAACGGA
Organism: Rhodococcus sp. NPDC056506; assembly: GCF_042794945.1. NCBI lineage: Bacteria > Bacillati > Actinomycetota > Actinomycetes > Mycobacteriales > Nocardiaceae > Rhodococcus > Rhodococcus sp. NPDC056506. Next base: position 61,426 of record NZ_JBHTSW010000028.1, read on the forward strand.
GTGACCAACTCGTTGTCGGCGTGGGTGCGGCCGGCTTCTTCGAGGCTGGTGTAGACGAGGTAGGTCTGCCCCAGGAGAGCGGCATAGCCTGCGGTGGTCAGCTCACCGCCGAGCAGAGCACCCACGAAACGCGACTGCTCGGTCTCGCGGTGCGCAGCGTCCGTCTCGGTCTTGATTCGTTCGGAGAAGGCGGGGCCTGCGTCTGCGGAAAGGCTGTCTGCGTCGAGCGTGGTCATGGATTCTCCTGAGGCTGTAGTAAAGCGTTGCCTACTAGGTTAGCCTGCCCTCGCCAAGACGATACCTTCGGTATTTCGATCAGCGGGACGAACTAAGCGCTCACGTCGTCGAGAGCCGCGGCAATCGCTTTCGGAAGTTCCAATTCTTCGGTTGCCAGTACTCCTGTCAACTGGGCGAGATCACGCGTGCCGACGACGGCGCTGGCCACCCCGGCGCGATCGCGCGCCCAGGCCAGTGCCACCGCCAGTGGTGAAGTACCCAGACCGTCGGCGGCGGTAACGACGGCGTCGACCACCCGGATCGAGGAATCGGTCAGGTAGCTCTGAACATCCTGTGAATGTGCTTCGTCGGCGCCGCGGGAATCGACGGGAATGCCGTCGCGGTATTTGCCAGTCAGAACGCCGCCCGCGAGAGGCACTGCGGCGAACACTCCGACGCCGTGATGGGCGGCCGCTGCGAACAATTCCTCCTCGACGCCGCGTGCGAGCAGTGAGTACTCTGCCTGCGTCGCGGCGAGTGTTGTTGCGCCACCGGCTCCGACGGCCGTCGCCAGCTGCCAGCCGAGGTAACCGCGCACCCCGACGTACCGCACCTTGCCGCTCGAGACCGCGTAGTCGAGGGTTGCTGCAACCTCGTCGACGGGCGTGAGCGGATCCCAGGTTGCGACCTGCCACATGTCGAGGAAGTCGGTTCCGAGTTCACGAAGAGTCGCGTCGAGTTGGCGGAGCAATCCGCGCCGCGAGCAGTCGACGCGGTCGGTGCCGATCGGAGTGGGATCGATGCCGGCGCTCGAGCTGATGATGAGTTCGTCACGCGGAACGACGTCGTCGAGCAACTCGGCGAGGATCCGTTGCGCCGCACCGGCGCCGTACGCGGGCGAGGTGTCGACCAAGGTTCCGCCGGCCTCGGCGAAGGCGAGCAGCTGCGCCGCAGCCTCGTCGCCGTCCGTGTCGCGTCCCCATGTCAGTGTGCCGAGCCCAAGTCGCGAGACCCGAAGTCCGCTCGTTCCGACAGATCTGTGCTTCATAACCGCCTGCATCTCGCGCCCGACTCGTGTGCGCAAGTGCGGCACCCGAGAGATCTCACCACGTGCAGACTAGTGGGCGCTCGCCTCGAGTCGGGGTATTCGGACACGGACGTGCCGGGCGCGGCGCGCTGCAGTGAGCACCGGTAGCGTGGCGCCGGTGAAACGTGAACCCGACACACGAAACCTGTGTGCAGTAACCCCATTCGAATCAGCCGGGATCGGTGAGTGATGGGCGAAGCGATGACCTGGCTTCAGGCCGTGATCCTGGGCCTCGTGCAGGGATTGACCGAGTTCCTGCCGATCTCGTCTTCCGGACATTTGCGAATCGTGTCGGAGATATTCTTCGGCAGTGACGCCGGTGCGTCCTTCACCGCGGTGACGCAGCTCGGCACCGAGCTGGCAGTGCTGATCTATTTTGCGCGCGACATCGTGAGGATCATCACTGCCTGGTTCCGGGGTGTGTTCAACGCCGAGCATCGGGGCGATCTCGACTACCGCATGGGTTGGTACGTCATCATCGGCACCATTCCAGTCTGCATTCTCGGGTTCTTCTTCAAGGACCAGATCCGTACCGGCGCACGCAATCTGTGGTTAATCGCCACAATGTTGATCGTGTTCGCGCTTGTCATCGCCGCTGCCGAGTACTACGGGCGCAAGACTCGGCCCATCGAAACCCTCACAGCGCGCGACGGCATCATCATGGGTTCGGCGCAGGCACTCGCGCTCATCCCAGGCGTCTCGCGCTCAGGTGGCACGATCAGCGCCGGTCTCTTCCTCGGGCTCACCCGTGAGGCCGCAGCCCGTTACTCGTTCCTCTTGGCGATTCCGGCAGTTCTCGCCTCCGGTTTGTTCAGCCTCCCGGATGCCTTCGAGCCGGCCGGTGAGGGTCTGAACGCGAGCGGTCCGCAGTTGCTGGTGGCAACCGTCATCGCCTTCGCGGTCGGTTACGCAGCGATCGCCTGGCTGCTTCGATTTGTTGTCGATCACTCCATGTACTGGTTCGTCGGATACAGAATCGCTCTCGGCGTAGTCGTCCTTGCGTTGCTGGCCACAGGGGTCGTGTCCGCGACATAGGGCCCGTTTCGACGTCGACCACCCGTCCGTGCGGCCACCGCCCCGTTAGGGTTGTGGAATGACAGTTGTCCTACTGCGGCACGGGCGGTCGACGTCCAACACTGCCCATACCCTGGCCGGTCGAACGCCGGGTGTGGAACTCGACGATCACGGCCGGAAACAGGCCGAAGGCGTCGTCGATCGGCTGGTCGGTCTGGACATCGCGGAGATCGTCCGCTCGCCGCTGTTGCGGTGCGAGCAGACGGTCGGCCCCATTGCCGTCGACCGTGGTCTGACGCCGCTGGTGGAGGATCGCCTCATCGAGGTCGACTACGGAGACTGGACGGGCCGCCCTCTCAAGGAACTGCTGGAGGAACCGCTCTGGAAAGTGGTGCAGCGCCACGCTTCCGGTGCCGTGTTCCCAGGCGGTGAAGGACTGGCCCAGGTCCAGGCGCGAGCCGTTGCCGCGATCCGCGAGCACGACGCACGGCTGGCCGAAGAACACGGCAAAGACGTCGTCTGGATCGCGTGCACGCACGGCGACGTCATCAAATCGGTTCTCGCAGACGCGTTTGCGATGCACCTCGATTCGTTCCAGCGCATCGTCGCCGAGCCCGCTTCGGTCAGCGTGATTCGGTACACGGCCACTCTGCCGTTCGTACTGAGGGTCAACGACACCGGAGACGTGCTCGCAGCGATCGGTGCAGCGAAGGCCGCGACCAACGGCTCGGCTCCTGCACAGGAGTCCGTCCCCGGCGGAGAGGTCGGTGCGTGAGCTGTGACGGATAATGGGTACTCAGTGATGTTCTGCTCGAACTCGAGGAGGTGCAATGTCGCGCGCGATTCACGTATTTCGCACTCCTGACCGATTTGTCGCAGGGACGGTGGGCGAACCCGGTGACAGGTCTTTCTATCTCCAGGCCGTGCACGAAGCACGGGTGGTGAGTGTGCTGCTCGAGAAGCAGCAGGTTCAGGTCCTCGCCGACCGCATGGGCCTACTCCTCGAAGAGGTACATCGCCGGTTCGGAACCGAGGTTCCGCCGCAAGCCGACGACGTCTCCGATCTCAGCCCGTTGGTCACTCCGCTCGACGCGGAGTTCCGGGTGGGCACGATGGGACTCGGCTGGGACGCCGATGCCGGCGCGGTCGTCGTGGAGTTGCTTGCCGTCAGCGAGACGGAGTTCGACGAATCGGTTGTCCTCGACGACGCCGACGACGGTCCGGACGCGGTCCGTGTGTTTCTGACACCTGAGCAAGCGCGCGAATTTTCGCTGCGGTCCGAACGCGTCATCGCGGCGGGACGCGCGCCGTGCCCACTGTGTGGTGAACCGTTGGCGCCCGAGGGGCACGTCTGCATCCGCACCAACGGCTACCGACGCGGCGAGTCCTTCGGTTTTGCGATCGACGACGCAGACGACGACGAGGTCTGACGTCGTGGCCGAACCTGGGGTGCCGGACGTTCTGCTCGAGGGTGATCTGACTCTGATCGGTCAGATCACCACGGCGAGCAACGCCACGCTGGTGTGCGAGTCGACTCTGGGGGAGCAGTCCACCCGTGTGGTCTACAAGCCGGTGCGTGGGGAACGCCCCCTGTGGGATTTCCCGGACGGCACTCTGGCGGGGCGTGAGGTCGCGTCGTACCGAGTGTCCGAGGCGCTGGGCTGGGGAGTGATTCCGCGAACAGTGTTGCGGGACGGTCCTTTCGGGCCAGGAATGGTGCAGCGGTGGATCGACACCGTCGATCGCCGCGCGGACGGATCGGGCGGCCTCGAGATGGTCGACCTGTGCAGTCCCGGCAATGTCCCACCCGGATGGTTCGAGGTTCTGCAGGCCTTCGACTCGGAGGGCGAACCCGTCTCCCTCATCCATGCGGACGATCCGCGGCTGCAACGAATGGCCGTTCTGGACGTCCTCATCAACAATGCCGACCGCAAGGGCGGTCACGCCCTCGAGGGCGTCGACGGCTCGGTGTACGGGGTTGATCACGGAATCTGTCTTCACTCGGAGAACAAGCTGCGGACCGTGTTGTGGGGGTGGGCGGGGCAGCCCGTACCGGGCGCCTTGATTACCGACGTCGCCGAACTCGCGACAACTCTCGACGGGGATCTGGGCGACGAGTTGTCCGAACTGATCACCGAGGAAGAGATCGTGGCTTTGGCGGTGCGGGCGATGCAGTTCGCAGAGTCCGCTGTGATGCCCGAACCGAACGGCCATCGAACGATTCCCTGGCCGGCTTTCTAGTCTCGAGACGTTTCCTGCTGTTCGCGAGTTGCGGTCTTCAATCCGGGTGAGCGAACCAATCGCAGTAGTTGTTCGCGCAGCGCGGCGACATCCCCGACCCCGACGGTCAATGCCGCATCTTCCTTCTCGAGCGTCAGCAGTCGCTCGTACGTCTGGCGGCCGGCGTCGGTTATCGCGATCACGCGCCGACGCTCGTCCCGCGGATCGGTGTCTCGGGTGACGTGCCCCGCTCGTTCGAGACGGTCGATCGTGCGACTCATCGTCTGATCGGTGACCCGGGCGTTCTTCGCGATGTCGCGTTGCGACGCCGGTCCACCAGCGATCGAATGGAGCACGATCAGGCCCGCGTGAGTCATGTCCTGAGACCGCAGAACCTTCTCCCACGAGTGCTCTACCAGGCGTGCAGCGGTGGACAACAGTCGGCCGGTGGGCCAGTCGTCCAGGCCGTCGCTGCTCATGTTTTTGCCTTCCGTTTGCAATTACTCAGCATGCTGAACAAAATAGTCGGCAAGTCCTCATCTGTTGCCGATCTCTGGAGACCCAGTGAGCACACCAGTACAAAATCGTCCTGTTCGTCGCCTTCGATGGATTGTGCCAGCTCTCCTCGTGATCGGCTGGCTGGCAATCGGAGGGTTCGGGGGGCCGTTCGCCGGAAAGCTCAGCACGGTGCAGCAGAACGACAACACCTCGTTCCTGCCCGCCTCGGCCGAAGCCACCGAGGTGGCGAAGCTTCAAGAGAGCTTCACGGACACACGCTTCGTGCCGGCCATCATCGTGGCAGAACGATCGGGTGGACTCGAACCCTCGGACTCCACTTTCCTGTCCCAGACCGTCGATTCATTCGTCGGTACCGAGGGGTTCGGGGACGCGTCATCGCCGCCGATCCCGTCAGCCGACGGCCAGGCACTGCAAATGTTTTTGCCGGTCGACAGCACGCTCGAGGTCAAGGACAGTGTGAAAGCGCTGCGCACGGCGCTGGAATCGAGCCCTGATGGACTCACGGTCAAGGTGACCGGACCCGCGGGGCAGGTTGCGGATCTTTCGGCAGCATTCGCGGGCATCGACGGATTGCTGTTGTTGGTCGCCGGGTCCGTGGTGATCTTGATTCTGATCGTCGTCTACCGGAGCCCGATCCTGCCGTTCGTCGTGATCTTCTCGGCGATCTTCGCCCTCGGTTTGTCGAGCTTGCTCGTATATCTGCTCGCGGACGCAGACGTCATCGCCTTGAACGGTCAGAGCCAGGGCATTTTGTTCATCCTCGTGTTCGGCGCCGCCACCGACTACGCGCTGCTCCTGGTCTCGCGCTACCGCGAAGAGTTGCGGATCAAGAAGGACAAGTACGCGGCGATGCGTACCGCGTGGCGCGCGACGCTCGAACCCGTCGCAGCGTCCGCCGGAACGGTCATCGCGGGCGTTCTGTGCCTGTTGCTTTCCGACCTGAACTCCAACCGCGGACTCGGTCCGGTGGCTGCCATCGGAATTGCCGCGTCCTTCCTCGCGTCGATGACTTTCCTACCGGCAGTGCTGGTGTTGTTCGGGCGAACTGCCTACTGGCCGACCAAGCCGAAGTTCGACGCCGACCGCGAGCACCACGACGAGGCGAACGATCACCGGTTCTGGGCCGGGCTCGCTGCTCGAATCGGTAGGCATCCGCGCCGCTTCTGGGTGGCGTCGACGCTGGTGTTGGTGATCTTCGCGCTGATGATGCCGCAGTTCAAGGCCAGCGGTGTCTCTTCGTCCGACATCTTCTTGCTCGACGTCGATTCGGTTGCAGGCCAGGAGATTCTCGGTGAGCACTTCGACGCCGGTTCAGGGTCGCCGGCCGTGGTGATCGCCAATGCCGACCAGGTCGATGCAGTCGCGGCAGCAAGTCGCGTCGACGGTGTCAGTGATGTGAGTGTCGTCCAGAACGGGGGATCACCTCTGGTTGTCGACGGACGAGTCTCCCTGCAGGCGACGCTGACTGACGCTGCCGACTCACTCGCGGCCGAAGACACGATCGTCCGTCTACGTGATGCAGTTCACGCCGTGGACGGCGCCGACGCACTGGTGGGTGGCGTCACAGCGACCGATCTCGACACGAAGACCACCTCGACTCGTGACCGAACTCTCATCATTCCGGTGGTGATCATCGTGGTGTTCGTCATTCTTTCGCTCCTGCTGCGTTCGCTTCTGGCGCCGTTGCTCCTCATGGGCACCGTTGTGCTCTCGTTTGCTGCGACACTGGGCATTTCGTCGCTGGTGTTCGACCACGTCTTCGGCTTCCCCGGCGCGGATCCGGTGGTTCCGCTGTTCGCATTCGTGTTCCTCGTGGCGCTGGGAATCGACTACAACATCTTCCTCATGACGAGGGTGCGGGAGGAAGCGCTGAAGATCGGCACTCGCGCGGGTGCTCTGCGGGGGCTCACAGTTACCGGCGGGGTGATCACTTCTGCCGGAGTTGTTCTGGCAGCAACCTTCTCGGCGTTGGCGGTGATCCCGCTGTTGTTCCTCGCGCAGATCGCGTTCATCGTGGCGTTCGGCGTCCTACTCGACGCGCTGATCGTCCGATCTCTGCTGGTACCGGCCTTGACCTACGACATCGGTCAGAAGATCTGGTGGCCGAGCAAGCTCGCGTCGACGCCCGAACCGGAGCAGGATCAGCCAGCACCTTCCCAGCCTCAGAGCAGCCTCCACTAGGCTCGGCAGCATGCAGTCTTGGTCCGATACCGCACTCCCGTCCGTTCCCGGTCAGGGGCCGCCGTTGCGGCTGTACGACACAGCCGACCGTCAGGTTCGTCCCGTCACGCCGGGCAAGAAGGCGACGATGTACGTCTGCGGCATCACCCCGTACGACGCCACCCACCTCGGTCACGCGGCCACGTACCTCACGTTCGACCTCGTGAACCGCATCTGGCGTGACGCCGGACACGACGTCCACTACGTCCAGAACGTGACCGACGTGGACGACCCGCTGTTCGAGCGGGCCAATCGCGACGGCGAGGACTGGATGGTCCTCGGCATGCGTGAGACGGCACTCTTCCGTGAGGACATGGAAGCGTTGCGGGTACTACCGCCGAAGGACTACATCGGCGCCGTCGAGTCGGTGAACGAAGTAGTCGAGTTGGTGGAGAAGTTCGTGGCGTCCGGCGCCGCCTACGTCGTCGACGACGCCGAGTTCCCCGACGTCTACTTCCGCGCCGACGCGACCGAGCAGTTCGGTTACGAGTCGGGCTACGACCGCGCGACGATGGAGAAGTTCTTTGCCGAACGCGGCGGAGATCCCGATCGCGTCGGCAAGCGCAATCCGCTCGACGCACTCGTCTGGCGTGCGGAGCGTCCCGGCGAGCCCTCGTGGCCCTCGCCCTTCGGGCCGGGACGCCCCGGTTGGCACATCGAATGCGCCGCCATTGCGCTCAACCGCATCGGCTCCGGCTTCGACGTCCAGGGCGGTGGCAGCGACCTGATCTTCCCGCACCACGAGTTCTCGGCTGCGCATGCCGAATCGGCGACGGGCGATCGCCGTTTCGCGCGGCACTACGTGCATACCGGCATGATCGGCCTCGACGGCGAGAAGATGTCGAAGAGTCGCGGAAACCTGGTCTTCGTCTCCAAGTTGCGCGGCGAGGGCGTGGACCCCGCAGCAATCCGACTCGGACTGCTCTCCGGCCACTACCGCCAGGATCGCGCGTGGACCGAACAGGTCCTCGAGGATGCTCAGTCGCGTCTTCAGGTGTGGCGGGAGGCAGCGGCCCTCGGTTCCGCACAGTCCGTCACCGACACCGTCGCACGGTTGCGTCAGCACCTGGCCGACGACCTCGACACCCCGAAGGCTCTCGACGCGCTCGACGGTTGGGCACGCCGCGCAATCGAAGGTGGCGGATCCGACGCACAGGCACCCGGCGAGTTCGCCGATGCCGTGGATGCGTTGCTGGGTATTTCGCTTCGCTGAAGTCCTGCTGTGGGGGGGTTTTTTAAGCGGGGGGGGGTTAATATGGGACAGCCCAGTTTTTTGGTGTGTGAAAACCCCCGTGGCATATAAAAAAAA
>NZ_JBHTSW010000029.1:0-69843 GCF_042794945.1 Rhodococcus sp. NPDC056506
GCCCCTCGGCGTTACTGCCTTCCGACTACTGCCCCTCAGATCTTCGCTGACGGGCTAGCTGTCGGTTTCGGTAGTCGTGATGACGATGGTCCGACGCAATTCGACGGTGAGCCGCTGACGCAGGCTTTCCGGTGCGTGATCCCCGCCGCACTTACGGTTGATCAGGCTCTTGACCTTCTCCTCGATCCCGTAGGCCTCGAGGCACGATCCGCAGTCGTCGATATGACGTTGCAGACGAGCGCGACTGGAATCGTCGCATTCACCGTCGAGCATCAACCAGACGTCGGCGATGACTGCCGAGCAGTCGAGCCTTTCGAATTCGTCCTGCTCACTCATCGTTTGACACCTTCCGCCTCGGTGGCTGCGCCGGCCGTGGCCGTGTCGACTGCGCCGTCCCGATTGAATCCACGATCTTTGGCGACATCGGCCAAGAGACCACGCAATTGCTTACGACCACGATGCAGCCGTGACATCACCGTTCCGATGGGTGTGCCCATGATCTCCGCGATCTCCTTGTACGGGAATCCTTCGACGTCGGCGTAGTACACCGCCATCCGGAATTCCTCGGGCAGCGACTGCAGCGCCGCCTTGATGTCGTCGTCCGGCAGCGCGTCGAGAGCCTCCACCTCGGCCGAACGCAGCCCGGTGGACGTGTGCTCTGCGGTGGCGGCCAACTGCCAGTCGGTGATCTCGTCCGTCGGATACTGCGCGGGTTGGCGCTGCTTCTTGCGGTACGAGTTGATGTAGGTGTTGGTGAGAATCCGGTACAGCCAGGCTTTCAGGTTGGTACCGGCACGGAACGATCGGAAAGCCGTGTACGCCTTGACGTACGTCTCCTGCACCAGGTCTTCGGCATCAGCCGGGTTCCTCGTCATGCGCAGTGCAGCGCCGTACAACTGGTCGAGCAACGGGAGCGCGTCACGCTCGAACCGGGCAATCAACTCATCCGCAGTTTCGGGCGTTTCGGACACCGCACCATCGACAGGTTCGGAAACCTCCGACGGTTCGTCCTTGGGCCGGTCGTGTTCCAGCACTCTGATCCCTTCACTAGCCGTAGGGATCAAGGTTACCGCCAACTGAAGATCCGACCCACGGGCCGGTGGTGGCTCACACACAGCCAGCACGGTCGCTCCTTCGCTTCTCGGGACAAGTTTCATCAACTGTTACCAACACGGGAGTCTGCGACTCTGTTCCCGGCCTGGTCGGAGTCCTTATAGAGGGGTCCACCTAAGGTCTTCGTCATGGCTGGAACAGCGACCCCTGCAACCGCACTGCTCGGCAAGTCGAAGACACCGCACCGCGTTCACAGCTACGACCACGACCCCCGCGCCGAATCGTTCGGCGACGAGGCGGTCACGGCGCTGGCCGAGTTGGTAGGCGTCGAGGCCGCCCAGATCTTCAAGACCTTGGTCGTCAAACTCGACACGGGCAAGCTCGCCGTCGCGGTTCTGCCGGTACCGGACAAACTCTCACTCAAAGCTGCGGCCGCTGCCCTCGGCGCAAGCAAAGCCGTCATGGCAGATCGCGCCGAAGCCGAGCGCTCGAGCGGCTACGTCTTCGGTGGTATCTCACCGCTCGGCCAACGCAAGAAGCTGCCGACCGTGATCGACGCCTCGGCTCTCGACTGGGATCGGGTTCTCTGTAGTGCCGGACGACGCGGCCTCGAAATCGAACTGGCTCCGGCCGACCTTGCTCAGCTGAGCGGCGCGGTCACCGCACAAATCACCGCGGGCTGAGGATCCGGTCGCTACGGTCTGTTCATGCGTCCACAAACCAAGCGTCCACCCGTGAAAATTTTTGCACTGACCGCTGCAGCCGCTGCCCTCACCGTCTCGTTGACGGCCTGCGGGAGTTCCGACAGCGCCGGCAAGGAAGTCACGGTGGTCGGATCAGGACAGGTCCGCGGGGCGCCGGACATCCTCAATGCGGACATCGGCATCGAGGTTGTCGCCGCGGATGTATCGGGAGCGGTTTCCGAGTCGAATGACAAGGCCCGCCAGATGATCGACGCGATAGTCGATGCCGGCGTGGCCGCCGAGGACGTGCAGACAAGCGATCTGTCGGTTCAGCCGCAGTACGACGCCAGTGGTGGGCCGTTCGTCGGCGGCAACGTGACGGGCTACCGGGCAACCAACTCGGTACGGATCGTCGTCCGCGATCTCGACAAGGCTTCAGGTGTCCTGGACGCCGGTATCGCGGCGGGTGGAAACGCAGCGCGACTCGGCAACGTCGCCTTCGCCATCGACGACAACTCCCAGCTTCTGGCCGACGCACGCACTCGGGCTTTCGAGGACGCGAAGAACCGTGCCGAGCAGTACGCGGATCTGTCGGGTACGTCATTGAAGAACGTCGTGACCATCACCGAGGCGCACGACACGAGCGGTGGCCAGACCATGCGCGCTCCCGGCGACGCCTCGATGTCCGACATCGTTCTCGCCCCGGGAACCCAGCAGGTTTCGTTCGAAGTGACCGTCACCTGGTCTCTCGGCTGACCGCTAGAGCAGACTGATCTGCTCTCCGGCACGGTCGATGTCCGGCTCGATCAATTCGTGTCCGTTGTTCTTGACACTGTTGACCAGCGGCCGGACTCGAGCGATGTCGATCCGCTCGAAAAGGTCCGGGGTCGGTTCGAGCAGGGCCGAATCGACGGTGTTGTCGGGATCGAGCCACGCCTCCCAGCGGTCACGAGGCAGGGCTAGGGGCATCCGGTCGTGAACCTGCTCCAGATGACCGAGTGAGTCGACTGTGACGATCGAGCAGCTCAGGACGGGGCTCGCATTCTCGACCTTCGGGTCTCGCCAGGCAGACCACACACCAGCCATGAACAGCCGTGATCCGTCGTCGGGGTGCATGTAGTAAGGAATCTTCGCTGCCTTTTTCCCGCCAGTGGCCTCGGTCTGCCACTCGTACCACCCGTCCATCGGGACCAGGCAACGCTTGAACTTGAACGCGGTCCGAAACGCGGGCTTGTCCGCCAACGAGTCGGCACGCGCGTTGAACAGGACTGGGCCTTTACCCAGTTCCTTGGTCCACGAGGGCACCAATCCCCAGCGCATCCGCCGAATCCTCTTGGTCGGATCGCTGTCGGGGTTTTCCCGATCGTGGCGTTCCACGACGGTCAACACCTCGGTCGTCGGAGCCACGTTGTAGTCGGCTTCGACGGGCGCCGAGTGGTCGGTCTCGTCGAGCGCATCGAGTTCCACCGCCAGGGTGGCCGGGTCCGCTGTGGTCGCATACCTTCCGCACATGACACCCAGGGTGGCACGGTTTCGACCATTCCCCCACCGATGAGAGAAGATGGACCATGTGAGTCTGAGTCTGTGGAGCGCCCCGAGGGCCCAAGCACCCGTCGATGCAGTGGTGACGCTGCCCGGATCCAAGTCCATCACCAATCGAGCTCTGATTCTGGCCGCGCTGGCGGATGGCCCCTCCACGATCACGGGTGCACTCCGCAGTCGAGACGCAGACCTGATGATCGCCGCTTTGCGCGACCTCGGTATCGGCGTCGAGGAAGCCGGCGATCCGACCACACTTCGAGTAGTTCCCGGTCCCCTCCGCGGCGGAGACGTCGACTGCGGACTCGCCGGCACCGTCATGCGCTTCCTGCCGCCGCTCGCCGCGATGGCCGACGGAATCGTCCACTTCGACGGCGACGAGCAGGCACGCACACGACCTCTCGGCACCATCCTGGAGGCACTGCGCGGACTCGGCGCACACATCGAGGGTGACGCACTCCCGTTCACCGTTTCCGGAACCGGATCCCTACGCGGCGGGACGGTCACCATCGACGCATCCGGTTCGTCGCAGTTCGTCTCCGGTCTCCTCCTCTCAGCCGCCGCCTTCGAGGAGGGTGTCACCGTCCATCACGACGGCAAGCCGGTTCCCTCCATGCCGCACATCGACATGACCGTCGAAATGCTCAGGCAGGCCGGCATTTCCGTGACGACGCCCGCCACGGGTGGCGACGCGGACACCTGGCGAGTGGCACCGGGGCCCGTACGCGCCGTGGACTGGGCGATCGAACCCGATCTCTCCAACGCCACACCGTTCCTGGCCGCTGCCGCAGTCACCGGAGGAACCGTCAGTGTCCCGATGTGGCCGTCGTCGACGACACAGCCTGGTGATGCGATCCGCGGGATCCTCGCGTCGATGGGCGCCGACGTCACTCTTGCCGACGGCGTGCTGACTGTTCGCGGTCCGGAGAAATTGCGCGGCATCGACATCGACCTCCACGACGAGGGAGAACTCACCCCCACCGTCGCGGCACTGGCCGCTCTCGCCGAGGGCACCTCGCACCTACGAGGTATCGCGCACCTGCGCGGGCACGAGACCGACCGTCTGGCCGCCCTAGCCGACGAGATCAACAAGCTCGGCGGCTCCGTCACCGAAACCGACGACGGACTGACCATCGTCCCCACGGAACTCCATGGCGGACAATGGCTCTCGTACGCCGACCACCGCATGGCGACAGCCGGTGCCATCATCGGCCTGGTCGTCGACGGCGTCGAGGTCGACGACGTCGGAACCACCGCCAAGACGTTGCCCGGCTTCGAGAACATGTGGGTCGACATGCTCGAAAGTTCGACCGCGACGCCGAAGGCAAGCTTCTGACTCCGCGGCAGTACGACGAGTCCGACGTCCGGGTACGCCCTGGACGCGGATCACGCCCCCGTACGAAGACTCGGCCCGAACACCTATCGGCTGAATCGGGAATGGTGGTCTCGAAAGATCGTGGCCGTTGGGGTTGCGTCCTGGGCGGCGATCCCGACCGGCTGATCGTGACGATGCGCGCCCGCGAGCTGGGCCGCACCCCCATCGTCGTCGGCGATCAGGTGGACATTGTCGGCGACCTGTCGGGCAAAACCGACACCCTCGCTCGCATCATCCGGGTCTCCGAGCGTTCAACGGTTCTGCGCCGAACAGCCGACGACACCGATCCCTTCGAACGCATCGTCGTCGCGAACGCCGAGCAGTTGCTCATCGTCGTGGCACTCGCGGATCCCCCACCGCGCACCGGCTTTGTCGAGCGCGCACTGGTCGCCGCCTACGTGGGTGGCCTGACGCCGATCGTCTGCCTGACCAAGAGCGACCTCGAACCACCCGAGGAATTCGCGAGCACTTTCGCCGACCTCGACATCCAAGTGGTCGTCGCCGGCCGTGACGACCCCCTCGACGAACTGACCCAGATCCTCGAGCACAAGTTGACCGCCCTGATCGGGCATTCCGGCGTCGGAAAGTCGACACTGGTCAATCGCCTTGTCCCCGACGCCAATCGGGCGGTCGGCATCGTGTCCGGCGTCGGCAAGGGGCGGCACACGTCGACCCAATCGGTGGCGCTCCCCCTAGCCGGTGGCGGCTGGGTGATCGACACCCCCGGCATCCGTTCGTTCGGTCTGGCGCACATCTCACCCGAGAACGTGGTGGCGGCGTTCTCGGACCTGGCCGCGGCCATCGAGGATTGCCCGCGCGGATGCACGCACCTGGGTCCGCCGGCGGATCCCGAATGCAAGCTCGACCTACTGGAGGGCAAATCCGCACGGCGCGTCGTCGCTGTGCGACAACTGCTGGAAGCGATCAAGTCCAACGATCAGTACTGAGCAAGACCGCGCAAGAAAAGCGGCCCGACACCATCGAATGGTGTCGGGCCTCTTGTCAGCGAAATCGGGAATCAGCGCAGGCCGAGGAGGCTGCGCAGCTTTCCACTCTTACGCTTACGTGCGATGGCGCTCTTGAGGCCGCTACGACGCCCGGTCACGGGATCCACAGTCGACGTCGGATCCCCGTCGAACATCCGCTCCGACGCCGTCTCGGGCGCATTGTCGACGGTGTCCTTGAGGTACTTGTTGGGCAGCGACAGCTTGGCGATGGTGCGCCACGACTTGGCGTACTGCACGGCAAGCGGGCCCGTCGTGTACGGCAGGTCGTACTTGTCCGCGAGCTGACGCACCGTGACCGCAATGTCCTTGTAGCGGTTGCTGGGCAGATCGGGGAACAGGTGATGCTCGATCTGGTAGCTCAGGTTGCCCGTCATGAAGTCCATGAGCGCGCTGCCCTCGATGTTGGCGCTGCCGAGCATCTGGCGCAGGTACCACTGAGCCTGCGTTTCCTTGTCGATGTCTTCCTTGGTGAACTTCTCGGCGCCGTCCGGGAAGTGGCCGCAGAAGATGACCGCGTTGGTCCACACGTTCCGCAGGGTGTTGGCGGTGAAGTTGGCCGACAACGTGCTCTTCCACGCCGGGCCGGTGATGGCCGGGTAGATGACGTAGTCGCGCAGGACCTGCTTGCCGATCTTCTCGCCGACCTCACGGAGCTTGCGCTGCGTCTCTTCCTTGTCGGCGCGGCCCTTGGCCACCTTGCCCAGCTCGAGGTGCTGAGCAGCGATGCCGTACTCGAAGAACAGGGCGAGCAGGGTGTTGTAGACCAGGTTGCCGGCGTTGAAGGGCTTCCACCGCTGATCGCGGGTGACGCGGAGGAGCCCGTATCCGACGTCGTCGTCCATTCCGAGGACGTTGGTGTACTTGTGATGCAGGTAGTTGTGGGTCTGCTTCCAGTGCGCAGACGGGCCGGTGACGTCCCACTCCCACGAGGTGGAGTGGATCTCCGGGTCGTTCATCCAGTCCCACTGCCCGTGCATCACGTTGTGCCCGAGTTCCATGTTCTCGATGATCTTCGAGAGCGTCAGCAGGCCCACTCCGGCGAGCCACGCCGGACGGCGACGGCTGGCGAAAAGCACTGCGCGGCCACTGATTTCGAGCGAACGCTGCAGGCGAATGACGTTGCGCACGTAGCGCGCGTCCTTCTCGCCGCGCGACTCCTCGATGTCGCGACGAATCGCGTCGAGTTCGCGGCCGAGCGCCTCGATGTCAGCGTCCGTGAGATGTGCGTATTCCTTGACATCTGCAATCGCCATGGAAAGCCTCCTAGCAGTGAGTTAGGCGCAAAGTAGTAAGTGCAGAACGATCATGATTTCGAATCGTTCAGATCAACTGCACCTACTGTAGCGTAACTTACGGCACCGTAGGTTAGGTTTTTCCCGATGTAACCTATATCACTTCCGGCGCTTCGGCATGCGGGAACGGGCCTGCGACTTGAGTGCAGTCAACAATCCCAGACGCTTACCGGTGACCGGATCGGTACGCAGGTCCTCGACCATCGCCATGGCTGCATCCCGGAACCCCGAGTCACGGAAACGTAGTTCCGAGGACGTTTCCGGAGCATTGTCCGAGGTCGCAGTGAGCCACTTGTCCGGCAATGCCAGCTTGTGGATCGTGCGCAGTGCCAGAAGGTACTGCTTGAAGAGCGAACCGGTGGTGTACGGGAGATCGAACTTCTCGCACAGCGCACGCATCTTCACGGCAATCTCGGGGTAGCGGTTGCTCGGCAGATCAGGGAACACGTGGTGCTCGATCTGGTAGCTCAGGTTGCCACTCATGAGTCCCATGAGCTTGCCGGAATTGAAGTTCGCACTTCCGAGCATCTGGCGCAGGTACCACTCGTGACGAGTCTCCTGCTCGAATTCGGCAACTGTGAACTTCTCCGCGCCGTCCGGGAAGTGGCCACAGAAGATGACGACGTACGCCCACAGGTTGCGCACGAGATTCGCGGTGGCATTGGCCGTCATGGTCGACTTCCACGCCGGCCCCGTCAGCGCCGGGAACAAGATGAAGTCTTTGCCGACCTGACGAAAGATCTTGCGCGCGAAGTCTTTGTTCGCCTGCGAGTTCAGTTGGCCCTTCTCCGCGCCCTCCAACTCGGCTGCCGCTGTGAGGTCGTGCAGCGCGATACCCCACTCGAACGTGGCCGCCAAGATCACGTTGGCGATCGGCTGGAAGAGGTTGATCGGCTTCCACGGCTCGTCACGCGTCATACGCAGAATCCCGAAACCGAGATCCTCGTCCATCCCTACGACGTTGGTGTACGTGTGGTGCTGGTAGTTGTGTGCACGCTTCCAGTGCTCGGAAGGACCGGTCTGATCCCACTCCCACGAGACCGAGTGAATCTCGGGATCGTTCATCCAGTCCCATTGCCCGTGCATGACGTTATGCCCGAGTTCCATGTTCTCGATGATCTTCGACAGGCTCAGCAGGGTTGTACCGACCAGCCACGCCGGTCGATACCGACTGCCGAACAGCGCGATACGCCCGCCGAGCTCCAACGCGCGTTGCACGCGAATGACGCGACGAATGTAGCGGGCGTCCCGGATTCCGCGAGAGTCTTCGATGTCGAGTCGAATCTGATCGAGTTCACGTCCGAGAGCTTCGACATCGGCCTCGGTGAGGTGCGAAAACTCTTTGATATCGGTGATGGCCACCGTGGTCCTCCGTGTGCCTAGAAGCTATGCGTCCAGCGTACAGTCGCCCGCGGCGGCGGAGATGCACGTCTGGATGCGCTCACCCTCCGCGTGCTGTTTCCCCGAGCGTAGATCGATCGCGTGACCGGCAACGAGAGGTACGACACACGTCTGGCAGATGCCCATGCGGCAACCGAACGGCATCAACGCACCGGACTGCTCGCCGGCCTCCAGAAGCGTCGTCGCGCCGTCGACGGTGATCGTCTTACCCGACTTCTCGAACGTGACCGTGCCGCCGTCCGCCGAAGCGTCGATGCGCGATACCGCGAATCGCTCCATGTGGAGGCGATCCTCGATACCTTCCGCCTTCCAGACATCCTCGAGTTCGTCGAGCAACGGAAGCGGTCCGCACGCCCAGGTGTGGCGCTCGCGCCAATCGGGGCAGACCGTGTCGAGAGAGCTGAGTTTGAACTTTCCGTCACGCCGTGTGAGTTGGACGTGCCTGACGAAGTCCTCGTGCTCGACGTGCAGCGCCGTGAGTTCGTCGGCGAACATGACGTCGGATTCCGTCGGAGCCGAGTGGATGTGCATGACGTCGGGCAATTGCCCGCGACGGTTCATCGTCCGCAACATGCCCATGACCGGAGTGATGCCACTGCCCGCAGTGATGAACAGGATCTTCTCCGGCGGCGGATCCGGCAGAGCGAAGTTGCCGGACGGCGTGGCCAGTCGAACGATGGTTCCCGACGGGACCGCGCCACTGACGAGGTGGCTCGACAGGAAGCCCTCGGGCATGGCCTTGACCGCGATGGAGATGCGCTTGTTCTCCCAGTTGGGCGGAGAAGTCAGGGAGTACGAGCGCCAATGCCAACGACCGTCGATGTGGAGGCCGATACCGATGTACTGCCCCGGCTGGTAGTTGAAGTCGAATCCCCAACCCGGCTTGATGACGATGGTCGCCGAATCCGTGGTCTCGGGCCGTACTTCGACGATCTGACCACGCAACTCGCGGGCCGACCACAACGGATTTGCGAGGTGGAGATAGTCGTCGGGAAGCAATGGTGTGGTCAGCCGAGCCGCCGCACCGCGAAGCAGATTGAGCTTCGACCGCGCTGCCGGAACCACCGACGCTGCCGGTGCCTCGATCCAGTCCTTCAGACCCATCAGACCTCCACCTCTCACCTTCCGAACCCACTGCCTACGGTACCGTAGGTTATCAGGTTACGGTACCGTAGGTTACTTAACAGTAAGCACATTCACAGCAGGTCGAGCAAGAACGGCAACTCCTGCGCGGCATACCACGCCAACTCGTGGTCCTCCGCGTCGCCGAGCGTGAACTCGGCATCGGCATCACCGAGATCCGCCGCGTCGACTATGCCAGCAGCGCGCTCGATGTCCGATTCTGCCTGTTCGAGGTCGACATGCACAGATGCAACCTGAGCCATCGTGACAGGACCTGCCAGTCGAACCACCGAATCGTCGAGATCGGGCCGCAGTTTCACGTCCGCATCGTCGACGTCGGCAGCGACGACGGCCCGACGGAAGGTGACGTCACCCTCGGTTCCGGCGATCAATCGCAGCGACGCACGCGCCGCCTCACCCATCGCGACCTCGGCCAACTCGTCGTCGTCCCCCGCCGCATACGACTCGCGAAGAGTCGGGGTGACCGCAAAAGCCGTCCGGCTCATCGGGTCGAACTCCTGATCTGCGACCAACTTCTGCAAAATCTCGACCGTCGCCGGCACGTACACCCTCATGAGACCACCTTCATGCTCGTTCGTCCCTGCTCGTTCGTTCGTCACCGACTCGCATCCGTCAATTCCTCGAGTGACTCGAAAATCAGCGAACGAACGACGTCGACGTCCGACATCGCGTCACGGTCGGCATTCAAACCGTAGTAGACATTTCCGTCGTACGACGTCAGGGCGATGCTGAGTGTCTGATTCTTGAGCAGTGGCGACACCGGATACATCTCCAGCATCCGAGCCCCGCCGAGGTAGAGCGGGAACTGCGGACCCGGTGCGTTGGTGATCATCAGATTGAACATTCGCTGCGAGAGACTGCTGGCCGCGCGTGAACTCATCGCATGCAGCGTCGCCGGCGCAAACCCGGACATCCGCACCATCGTCTGTGCGGTCACCCGCCGGCCCTGGCGTGCAAACGCCTCCGTCGCATGCGCAACGTGCGAGAGCCGAACCACCGCGTTGGGTTCACCGACAGGCAGGTCGATCAGGAACGAGGAAACATGTCCCGGCGCCTGCGGATCGTCGACGTCGGGACTCTCGGGGCCGTCCGTGTAGACCGACATGGGAACCATCGCCCGCACAATGGTCGCCTCGGTCACCGGTTCGCCGCGCGAGAGCAGCCAGTTCCGCATCGCACCTGCGATGACGGTCAGAATCACGTCGTTGATCTCGCACCCGTACCTCGCCCGAATACGTCGGTAGTCCTCGAGAGACGTCTTGGCCACCGCGAGGCGTCGATTACGCGAGATCGTGGCGTTGAGCGGGCTCGACGGGGCCACTTGCGTCGCCGTTCGAACCACTTCTGCAAGTTTTCCGAGTGCACTGACCGCCTCGGTGACAGACGTGGTCACGTCGTTGAACGTTGCACGCGCCCGTGCGATCCCCTCCCCCGGGCTCGTCACGAGGTCTGCCAGTGCACTGACCAACAAACTGGTGTCGCTCGGCGGCCTGGCCGGCATCCACAGTTCCTCTGGGCCGGGCGCTCGATTCTTCTCCGGATCGAAGATCACCTGGCTGATTTCGGGAGCCGCTTCGCCGTCGACCAACGACGAATGAGACTTCGTGAAGATGGCAAATCTGTTTCTGGTCAGCCCCTCGACCAGGTACATCTCCCACAACGGCCTCGTGCTGTCGAGCGGTCTGGACGTCAGCCGGGCGATCAGATCCATCAGCTGTTCGTCTGAACCGGGCTTCGGCAGAGCCGATCGGCGTACGTGGTAGGTGATGTCGAAATCCGAGTCGTCCACCCACACCGGGCGGGCCAAGCCGAACGCCACCTCACGAACCCTCTGGCGGTACCGCGGAACCGATCCGAGCCGATCTTCGACCAGACGAAGCAATTCCTCGTGATCGATCCCGTTTCGCAGTTGCCTGAAAATCCCCAACGAGCCGACATGCATCGGCGTCGTCCCGGCTTCGAGGAAGTAGAAAGCCGCGTCCTGAGTGGTCAGTCTGTTCACCATGGCTTCGTGTCCCCTCCTTCGCCCAGATCGAACAGAATCGACAACTCCTCGATCGTGGATTCCGAGCCGACGTGATGGACGCCGACCATCCCGACGGCCACCGCCGCGCGCACGTTGACCTCGAGATCGTCCACGAAAACGAAGTCCCCCGGGTCGACGCCCAACCGACTCGCCGCCAGCAGATAGATCTCGGCATCCGGCTTCGCCATCTCCACGTCACCGGACAGGATCACGTCGTCGACCAAGACCCCGTCGCCGAGATCCCGCAACCACTGAGCACTGGCGCCGCCGGGATCGTTACTGACGATTCCCGTCACGATTCCGCGGGCCCTCACAGCGCGCACGAGCGCGCTCAAGCCCTCGAGATCCGATCCCGGACCGAACAGCACGCCACCGACATCCAACAGAAGTCCCCGCACGCCATCACCCTAAGTCGCGATGGTGATCACGGCGACATCTCGAGCATTTCGTGTCATGCTTCTCACCATCGCTCGGGGGAGCGAAAGTCCGAGTCGTCCAACTCGGACGCACGATCATCCGGGGGGGATGTCATGGAGCAGGACTGCAAAATTGTTCTCGAGCCGGCACCACAATTCGAGCCTCACGCGCACACCGTCGTGCTGTCGCGGCCGCAGTGCCGACCAGACCTGACGCAGTGCCGAACAGACCGGACGCTGCGTCGCCCGCGAAAGACGCCACACAACGGAACATCGCCCAGTACCGGGTTCACTCACGCTCCGGAACCGCGGCTGGCAGGTGCCGACATCTTCTGGAACCGATCACTGCGTCTGGTTCTCGAAACCGTCGACCGACGACGAAATCCACGCCAGCTCAGCGGCGTACTTACGCCAGGAGTCCTGGAAGTTGTTGCGCGACTTTACGCTTCAGACTATTCGGCCCGAAAGATGGGCGGCGCGGCCGTTCACCGCACCCACGTTCAAGCGGTTTCGGAGCGCACCGCCGAAGTCTGTGCGACGTACACACGAGGCAAGCAGACATTTGCCGTCGCAGGTCGGATCGACCACACAGACGGAACAGGCTGGACGGTCACCGCACTACACGTGGTGTGACCGTCCAGCCTGTCGAGAACTGTCCGTACTGAAAACTCAGCGCTTGCGCTTGGACTTCGGAGCTCGGTTGCTCTTCGACTGCGTCCGCGCTGCTTCACGACGTTCGCGACGTGAGGCTGCCCCGTCACCGGAGTCGGCGGCCGAGTCGCGGGTTGCCTTCGCCTTGCCGTCCTCGTCCGGGCCGGTGTACGTCAATCGTGACGGACCTTCGTCGTCAAGTCCCTTGGCGCGCAACGCCGTCGGGGCAGCCGTGCCGGTTGTCCTGGCCGCGGCTTCCTGCGTCGGGAGCGGCTTGGGCGCCGTGGCGGAAGCCGCAGCAGCCGAGCCCGCCGTGACGGAAATTCCGCTCGCGGGCTGTGCCGGAGCTGCCTCGACCTGCAGGTTGAAGAGGAATCCGACGGACTCTTCCTTCAGTCCGTCGAGCATGCCGATGAACATGTCGTAGCCCTCGCGCTGGTACTCGACCAGTGGGTCACGCTGTGCCATCGCACGCAGGCCGATTCCCTCCTTGAGGTAATCCATCTCGTAGAGATGCTCACGCCACTTGCGGTCCAGGACCGAGAGGAAGACACGACGCTCGAGTTCACGCATACCGTTTTCGCCGGCGATCGCGTCGATCTCGGCTTCGCGCTTCTTGTACGCCGCGTGGGCGTCTTCGAGCAACGCGGTGCGCAGGTCGTCACGGCTCAGGTCGCTGTTGATACCTGCACCGTCCTCCCCCGCCAACGCCTTGTGATCGATACCGACCGGGTACAGCGTCTTCAGCGCCGTCCACAGCTGCTCGAGGTCCCAGTCCTCGACGTAGCCCTCCGCGGTGGCGCCGTCCACGTAGGCGGTGACCACGTCGGTGATCATCTGCTCGACCTGGCCCTCCATGTCCTCACCCTCGAGGATCTGGCGGCGCTCCTTGTAGATGACCGTTCGCTGCTGGTTCATGACCTCGTCGTACTTGAGGACATTTTTGCGAATTTCGAAGTTCTGCTGCTCGACCTGCGTCTGAGCGCTCTTGATGGCCTTCGAGACCATCTTGGCTTCGATCGGGACGTCGTCAGGCAGGTTGAGGCGCGTCATGATCGACTCCAGTGCCGACCCGTTGAAGCGGCGCATCAGCTCGTCACCGAGCGAAAGGTAGAACCGCGATTCGCCGGGATCACCCTGACGTCCGGAACGACCACGCAACTGGTTGTCGATACGACGCGATTCGTGACGCTCGGTGCCCAGGACGTACAGGCCACCGGCATCGCGGACCTTCTCCGCGTCTTCCTTCACTTCAGCCTTGACCTCGTCGAGGACGGCGTCCCAGGCTGCCTCGTACTCGTCCGGCGTCGTCACGGGGTCGAGGCCCTTCTTGCGCAGCGCGATGTCCGCGATGATGTCCGGGTTACCACCGAGCACGACGTCGGTACCGCGGCCGGCCATGTTGGTCGCGACGGTGACCGCACCGGAGCGGCCGGCCTCGGCGATGATGGTCGCTTCCTTCTCGTGGAACTTCGCGTTGAGGACGTTGTGGGCAACGCCACGCTTGGTGAACTGCTTGGACAGGTACTCCGAGCGCTCGACGCTGGTGGTACCGATCAGAACGGGCTGGCCGTTCTCGTGGCGCTCGACGACGTCGTCGACCACGGCATCGAACTTGGCTTCCTCGGTCTTGTAGATGAGGTCGCCGTTGTCGACTCGGACCATCGGACGGTTGGTCGGGATCGGGATAACGCCGAGGGTGTAGGTCTGGTGAAGCTCGGCAGCTTCCGTCTCGGCGGTACCCGTCATGCCCGACAACTTGTCGTACAGACGGAAGTAGTTCTGCAAGGTGATGGTGGCGAGGGTCTGATTCTCGGCCTTGATCTCCACCTTCTCCTTGGCCTCGATCGCCTGGTGCATGCCCTCGTTGTAGCGGCGACCGACCAGCACGCGGCCGGTGAACTCGTCGACGATGATGACCTCGCCGTCGCGGACGATGTAGTCCTTGTCCTTGGTGTAGAGCTCTTTGGCCTTGATCGCGTTGTTGAGGTAACTCACCAACGGCGAATTCGCGGCTTCGTACAGGTTGTCGATACCGAGCTGGTCCTCGACCAGTTCGACGCCCGCCTCGTGCACACCGATGGTGCGCTTGCGGATGTCGACCTCGTAGTGAACGTCCTTCTTCAGCAGCGGCGCGATGCGGGCGAACTCGCTGTACCACTTGCTGGAGCCGTCGGCCGGGCCCGAGATGATGAGGGGGGTTCGGGCTTCGTCGATGAGGATCGAGTCGACTTCGTCCACGATGGCGAACGCATGGCCACGCTGGACCAGGTCGTCCAACGAATGCGTCATGTTGTCACGCAGGTAATCGAAGCCGAACTCGTTGTTGGTGCCGTAGGTGATGTCCGCTGCGTAGGCGACGCGGCGCTCGGCCGGCGTCATGCCCGAGAGGATCACGCTGGTCTCGAGGCCGAGGGCGCGGTGAACGCGGCCCATCCACTCGGAGTCGCGCTTGGCGAGGTAATCGTTGGTCGTGACGACGTGAACGCCGTCGCCGGCGATCGCGTTGAGGTAGGCCGGAAGAACCGAGGTCAGGGTCTTGCCCTCACCGGTCTTCATCTCGGCGACGTTGCCGAAGTGCAGGGCCGCGCCACCCATGATCTGCACGTGGAAGTGCTTCTGATTGATCACGCGCCACGACGTCTCACGGGCCACGGAGAAAGCCTCGGGCAGCAACTCGTCGAGAGTTTCCCCGGCGGCGTAGCGCTCACGGAACTCGGTGGTCTTGGCTTTGAGTTGCTCGTCTGTCAGGCCTTCGACATCGGGCGACAGAGATTCCACATGCTCGGCGATGTGCTTGAGCCGCTTGACCATGCGACCTTCACCAACACGGAGCAGCTTCGATAGCGACAGCGACGGCACAGTCTTCTTCGTCCTCAATCTTCGGCGACAGGGGGTCACACACTGAAAATCCGGCCGGGGTCCGAAAACTCCGGCCGGATTCCATGGTAGGCGCTACCGGCGGCGAGCGAGCAAACCCACCACCGATTGGGTCATGTCAGGCGGATCAATCCGTAGTCGAAAGCGTGACGACGGTAGACGACGGACGGCTTGTCCGACTCCTTGTCGTGGAAGAGAAAGAAGTCGTGTCCGACCAGTTCCATCTCGTAGAGAGCGTCGTCGATGGTCATCGGCTCGGCTGGGTGATCCTTCGTGCGGACCACGCGTCCCGGGCCGTCGTACTCGTCCGGTTCTTGACCGTTCAGCGAAATGTCCGGTGTGACTCCGAGTGAGTCTGCGTCGACGAGAGAGGCGGTTGCCTCCGCGACGGACACCGGTCGCTTGTCACCGTAATGGACCTTCTTGCGGTCCTTGGTTCGACGGAGGCGACTCTCGAGCTTGTCGATCACCGATTCGAAGGCGGCGTAGAAGCTGTCTGCGGACGCTTCGGCTCGGGCCACCGGGCCTTTACCTCGAGCGGTGATCTCGACGCGCTGGCAACTCTTGGCCTGTCGTCGGTTGCGTTCATGTTGGAGTTCCACGTCGAAGTGGAATATGGAGGGGTCGAAGTGTTCGAGTCGCGCCAGCTTTTCCGAAACGTAGATTCGGAAGTGATCGGGGATCTCGACATTTCGTCCCTTGACTACGACGTCGGATCTCGGAGCTGCGGCATTCTCGGAACGCTCGATGGTGGCGTCCTCGATGAAAAACGAGGCTTGCGAAGGGGTCGTCACTCGTACCTCCCAATTACGGCCCCGCCCCACGGTGGGCGGCGGCAAATTCTGCAAGTACCGAGAGGGGATCCGCCCGGCACCAGTATCGAAGTACCACCTCCTACCAGTATTTTCGGGTGTGCCGCCGACGCTAGTACGTAACGCGCGCGAGTGCCACTGTTCCAACGAAATTCATCTAAGCCCCTGCAAGTACGAGCACGACAGTTGTCCGAATCCCACGGAGCGAGAGAGCCCGAACCGACTCTGCCGCAGTCGCTCCCGTCGTCAGGACGTCGTCGAGCAGGACGATGGCGCTGTCCCCCGCAATGGAACGGATCGCAGTGGTGTCGAGAGACACATGACCGTTCACATTGGTCACTCGGTCGGCCGCGGACAGTCCGACCGAGTCACGTACGCCTCGCGTCATCCGGAGAATCGGACAGACTTGTATCGGGCGCCCCTCGACACAACCGGTTTCCCACGCTTCCACTCTGCGCTTGTCTCGCACACTTTCAGCTATCCGGCGAACCGGGTCACCTCCGCGAGATCGCGCCGCCCGGGCGCGCGTGGGAGCCGGAACCAGGACGATTGGCGCACGATTTCCGCCACCGAGCTCGCCCCACCGTTCCAGCATGGCCAGTGCACCGGCCACAGCGGCCCCCAGAGGCATCGCGAGATCGCGGCGACCGCGTTCCTTCATCTCGATCACACTGCGACGCCTGGGGCCGTCGTAGCGGCCGAGTGCCCACACCGGTGCGCCCGGATCGACGCGCGGACTCAGTTGAACCGGATGGTCGCTCAGCAGCTCCGCGCACTCACGACACCACAGAGTCCCGCTGCGGGCGCACCCACCACACTCGCGTGGCAACAACAGATCGAGCAGGCCGGCACCGAATTTCTTGTCCCCCATGGCCGAATCATGAATGAGAGCACCGACATGAACAAGAACACCGACAAGTCAGCCAGGTAGAACCGGAATCGCTTTCTGTCCGGTCAGCACAGTCACTTCACGCCAACGACGATCGCCTGCAGGGTCGTTGTTGTTCAGTTGGAACACCGCACGCGCGTCGGCGACGTACTCGGTAGTCGGCGACGCATCCACGGAGGTGACGGGAGCGGTCAGGTTTCCACTCGGCAGCGCGTCCATTCGGGAACCGTCGATCGCAACCTGGACGACCGGTATGTCAGCGCCACTGCGTGCGATGACGATGGTGTCGCTGTTGCTCCAGTCGAGTGAGAGCGCGGTGCTTCCCAAGCCAGAGGCCACCGCGCGTGGACTCGTCAGGGCGTAGACCCCGCTGGCGGTGCGCACGACCACAGCCAGGTAAACCTTGCCGTCGATGATCATCGCGGCTCGCACGCCGTCCCGCGACAGACGCAGTTCCGAGATCGTCGAACCGACCGACGTCAGGGCCCCGACATCGACGTTGGTGACCGACACTCGACCTGTCCCGGGTTCGCGGACGACCCGAACGACGGTATTGCCGTTCACCGCCGCCCAGACCGCGTTGTTGTCCAGCTCCCACGAAGGTCGGGTAATGGCGCTGCCTTCGAGTACCGGAACGGAACCATCGCCGTATGTCCCGAGTGACAAGTCGAACCTGGTGCCTGGATCCGGCCGAGCGGTGTCCGCAACGGCTGCCACCAACTTGCCGTCCCGTGAGAGAGCAGCCGCCGTGAGGTTGCCCGCGTTGCCTGCGAAACCGGGCACCGGAGTCGCCTCCTGCTCGGTGACGCTCACCAGTGAACCGTTGCGCAAGGCATGCAGTCCGACGGTCGCACTGGTGGTGGCCAGCGGGTTGGTGGATGCGACGTCGGCAGTGGTCCAGCCGTCCGCATGAGCGGCGTCGAGTGGTTCGCCGTCGATCTCCAGAACGTACGGCCCCGCGACATCGGCATTGGCGAGCGTCCAAATGACCTGCGCTGCAAACAAACCGCGAGTAGCAGCATCCATCGGGTTGTCAAGGCGGAAGTTGATGCGCACACCACCGAGACCGACTCCGACCTGTCCCGGCTTACCGTCGGCCTTGGTGATCGGACCGATCACCGACACGCCATTGCCCAGTTCGTTTCGCACAGCCGGCGCCAGCGCTGCCTTCGGTCCGTCGATCATCAGACCGATCAGCTGAGCCGCCACCTGGTCCTGCCCGCCGGAGATCCAGCGAAGATCGGGGACGACTGTCTGGCTGGTGGGGTCGAGGAAGAACAACGACTTCCGCTGGTAAGCGCCGAGGAACTGCGGACGCTCCATGATCACGCCGGGAGGCAGATCACTGATCCGCCATTCGCCGTCGGTCAACGCCAGGGTCATCCTCGCTTCGAAGCTGCCCTCTTCAGGAACGTACAGTCCTCCCGGGTCGAGGCGACCGACCTTGTTCACACGAATCGTGTAGACGGCTTCGGTGCTGGTGCGAGAAACCGAGAGCACATCGACCTTGTCGACGATGACAGCACTTGCCGCGTCGTCCCAACGCGCCGACGCGTCCTTGGTGAGGTACTGACGGGCTGCGGCGTGCCGGTTGGACGGATCGGTACTTGCCTTGACGAAGTCACGTACCAGCAGGTCCGGCTCTCGCCCCGATGCCGGTGATTCGACGGAGGTTCCGGGCACGGCTGTCGCCAGAGTTCCGATTGCCTGTGGCGACGAGGACTCCGGCAAACTCGCGCATGCACCGGTCAGCAACAGAACGCTCAGGGTTGTTGCGAGAAGTCCCAGACGACGGCGGGTTCCGATCATGATCGATCCCCACCGTTGGACTCGTTCCGTGAGTCAGTTTCGCGCGGAGTCGGCAAGGACGATGTGACCTCGCCGACGGTATCGGCGACGATGTCGGCTTCGCTCGGCGTGCGGACGAATTTGGTGGTCGTCGGCTTGAGTGGCAGCGGACTCGACACGACTTTCTTGCCACGGGTGCGCGAGAGCGTCAGCCGGAAGCAGGCGCCGACTCCCGGTTCGCCCCAGGCCTCGAGCTTGCCGTCGTGCAGATTCGCGTCCTCGACACTGATTGCGAGGCCGAGTCCGGTGCCACCACTGCGGCGCACACGGGACGGGTCCGATCGCCAGAACCGGTTGAAGACCAACTTCTCCTCGCCCGGACGCAACCCGACGCCACTGTCGCGGACGATGAAGGCGAGGGCATTGTCGTCGGCGCGAAGGCGAAGCAGAATCGGCTTCCCCTCACCGTGGTCGATGGCGTTGGCCAGGAGATTTCGCAGGATGCGTTCGACGCGGCGCGGATCGACATCTGCCATGACCGGCTCGTCGGGCATGTCCACGATCAGTTCGGTGCCGGATTCGCGGGCGAGATGGCGAACCGTGGAAACGGCCGCTCGCGCACACATCCGCACGTCGAGTTGTTCGGACGCCAACTCCGCGACACCGGCATCGTGTCGGGAAATCTCGAGGAGATCCGCCAGGAGCCCTTCGAACCTGTCCAGTTCGGCGACAAGCAGTTCCGACGACCGGCGCAGCATCGGGTCGAGGTTCTCGCTGCCGTCGTAGATCAGGTCGGCGGCCATTCGGACCGTGGTCAGCGGTGTGCGGAGTTCATGGCTGACATCGGACGTGAAGCGTTTCTGGAGACTGCCGAACTCCTCTAGCTGGGTGATCTGTTTGGACAGACTCTCGGCCATCTCGTTGAAGGACATGGCCAGGCGCGCCATGTCGTCCTCGCCGCGGACCGGCATTCGCTCCTTGAGTCGGCCGTCTGCGAAGCGCACCGCGATTCGTGAGGCCGAGCGGATGGGGAGCACGACCTGCCTGGCAACCAACAGCGAAATCGCAGCGAGGAGCACAAGCAGGACTGCTCCACCGATCAGCAGGGTGCTTCGAACGAGCGACAGACTCCGGTCTTCGCTGGCGAGCGGGAAGATCAGGTACAGCTCGAGACCCGAGATCGACGACGCGGTGGGACTGCCGATGATCAGCGCGGGACCGGAGTAACCGTTCGGATTGGACACCGTCGCGAATTGGTAGCTGATCTGGCCTCGCTTGACGAACTCGCGGAGGTTGTCCGGGATCTGCTCCACCGGTCCCGAACTGGTGGGCTGGCGCGGCCCGTCCCCTGGGACGATCAGTACCGGGTCGAAGGTGCCGGCAGACCCGGAGGCTTGGCCCGAGGTCTGGTTTCTACGACTCGTCAGTCCGGACGCAGCGCTTTCCAATTGGACGTTGAGCGCCGTCGAATCGTCGACGCCCGCCAGTTGGTCTTCGACGATGCCGCGGGCACGGTCCATTTCCTCGGTCGCTGCGGTGATCTTCGTTTCCAACAGCCGATCGGTGATCTGGCTGGTGAGCACGACACCGAGAATGACGATGACGATCAGAGACAACGTCAAAGTCGAGACGACCACTCGCAACTGGAGCGAGCGTCGCCACGTGTGCGCGAGGGTGTTGCTCATCGAGTGACACCACCGCAGAAATGGCGTCAGCCGTCGGTTGAGACGACGACGCCACCTGGAAACTCCGCTCACGGCGGTCCGGCCTTGTAGCCGACCCCCCTGACCGTCAGAACCACTTCGGGATTCTCGGGATCAGTTTCGACCTTGGCGCGCAAACGCTGAACGTGCACGTTCACCAGACGGGTGTCGGCGGCGTGGCGGTATCCCCACACCTGCTCGAGAAGGACTTCACGGGTGAACACCTGGCGCGGCTTGCGCGCCAATGCGACCAGCAGGTCGAATTCGAGTGGTGTGAGCGAGATCTGCTCGCTGCCGCGGCTGACCTTGTGAGCCGGAACGTCGATCACGATGTCGGCGATGCTCAGCAGCTCCGCGGGCTCCTCTTCGGTGCGGCGCAGACGAGCGCGCACCCGCGCCACCAATTCCTTCGGCTTGAACGGCTTCATGATGTAGTCGTCCGCACCGGATTCGAGGCCGAGCACGACGTCGACGGTGTCGGTCTTGGCCGTCAACATCACGATGGGCACACCGGAATCCGCACGCAGAACCCGGCATACGTCGATCCCGTTCATTCCGGGAAGCATGAGATCGAGCAGGACGAGATCGGGGCGAGTCTCACGCACTGCCGCGAGCGCCAGGGTTCCGTCGCCTACCACGTAGGGATCGAAACCCTCACCACGCAGCACGATCGTGAGCATCTCGGCGAGTGCCGTGTCGTCGTCGACAACCAGAATCCTTGGTTTCATATCCCTATCGTTGCATCTCGGAGCGATGAATCAGACCGTTACGAGGCCGTGCGGCGTGCCGCGTCTTTCCCTCTACTGTGCCGGAAAGTTCGAATCCCGGCCGCAAGGGTGACCGATCACGCGAAATCCGCGAGCCTGCGCGCCAGGTCGGCCGGGTCCGTCTCCGGCCCCACGATCCACCAGGGTGAGACCCAGTCCGTCGCTGCCAACTGGGTGTACAGCTCACCGGTTCGGGCCTGCAGGCCGCCGTCACGCTCGTACGCGTCGAGCTGACGCGACGCGTCCTCGGCCTCGCGGGAGCGGGCGCGCTGCTCGGCGAGCGCTACCGGTACGTCGAGGTACAACTGCAGATCAGGAGAAGGGAGAGCGAGTCGGCCCAGCTCCAATTCACGGACCCAGGCGACCATCTCGCCGTCCACACCCTGATGCACCCGCGCCGCGTTGTAGGCAGCGTTGGACGCCACGTAGCGATCGAGGAGAACAATGTCGTTGGTGGACAACAGTTCCGAGATCTGACCTGCAGCACCGGCGCGGTCCAAGGCGAACAGTACTGCCATCGCGTTCACGGACTCGGCCAGGTCTCCGTGTGAACCTTTGAGCGCCTCAGCAGCAAGATCCGCGTGGATCGACTTTCCGTACCGCGGAAAATCCAGAGTCGCGATCGACGTGCCGCCGCGGCGGAGTTCGCCCTCCACTTTGCCGATCAACGTCCGCTTTCCAGCTCCGTCGAGACCTTCCAATGCCACCAGTGTTCCCACGGCGGACAAGCCTATCCCCCGGCCTGCTTGCGCAGACCGGGGGACGGCGGGCACTACATCCTCAGCGATGAATCACCGGGTCAGTAGCGGTAGTGCTCCGGCTTGTACGGGCCTTCGACGTCGACGCCGATGTACTCTGCCTGATCCTTGGTGAGCTTGGTCAGCGTGCCACCGAGTGCCTCGACGTGGATCTTGGCGACCTTCTCGTCGAGGTGCTTGGGGAGGCGGTAGACCTCGTTGTCGTACTCGTCCGGCTTCGTCCACAGTTCGATCTGCGCGATGACCTGGTTGGAGAAGCTGTTGCTCATCACGAACGACGGGTGGCCCGTCGCGTTGCCGAGGTTGAGCAGGCGGCCTTCGGACAGCACGATGATCGAGTGTCCGTCGGCGAACGTGAACTCGTCGACCTGCGGCTTGATGTTGATCCGCGTGACGTCGCCGGACTTCTCGAGGCCGGCCATGTCGATCTCGTTGTCGAAGTGTCCGATGTTGCCCAGGATGGCCTGGTGCTTCATGGCCTTCATGTGCTCGAACGTGATGATGTCCTTGTTACCGGTGGACGTGATCACGATGTCGGCCCAGCCGATGGCCTGCTCGACCGTCTTGACCTCGAAGCCGTCCATGAGCGCCTGAAGGGCGTTGATGGGGTCGACCTCGGTGACCGCGACGCGAGCGCCCTGGCCACGAAGTGCCTCGGCACAACCCTTGCCGACGTCTCCGTAACCGCAGACCAGCGCAGCCTTGCCACCGATCAGAACGTCGGTGCCGCGGTTGATGCCGTCGAGCAGGGAGTGGCGCGTGCCGTACTTGTTGTCGAACTTGCTCTTGGTGACCGAGTCGTTGACGTTGATCGCGGGGAACGTGAGTTCACCGGCAGCGGCAACCTGGTACAGACGCAGAACGCCCGTGGTGGTCTCCTCGGTGACGCCCTGGACGGACTCGGCGATCGCGGTCCACTTGCCCTTGCCGGACTCGAGGGACTGACGCAGAAGTGCAAGGAAGACCTTGTACTCGTCGGAATCCTGGTCGTCGTCCGTCGGCGGCACGACGCCGGCCTTCTCGAACTGTGCGCCCTTGAGCACCAGCATGGTGGCGTCGCCACCGTCGTCGAGAATCATGTTGGCAGGCTCACCCGGCCAGGTCAGCATCTGCTCCGCTGCCCACCAGTATTCCTCGAGGGTTTCACCCTTCCAGGCGAAAACCGGAACGCCCTTGGGCTCTTCCGGGGTGCCGTGCGGACCCACGACGATAGCGGCGGCAGCGTGGTCCTGCGTGGAGAAGATGTTGCACGAAGCCCAGCGCACCTCGGCACCGAGCGCGGTCAGCGTCTCGATCAGAACTGCGGTCTGAATGGTCATGTGCAGCGAGCCGGAAACGCGAGCGCCCTTGAGCGGCAACACCTCTGCGTATTCGCGACGAAGCGCCATGAGGCCGGGCATCTCGTGCTCTGCCAGACGGATTTCCTTGCGACCGAACTCCGCGAGCGAAAGATCTGCAACTTTGAAGTCGATGCCGTTACGGCTCTCGGCCACGGGCGTTGTTGAAACTGAGGTCGTCATCTGCCTCTCCTGGTTGACGTGCATACTCTGCACAAGCCTATCGGTGTACCAGGCTATCGGTTAGACGCCCTCTCCCGCCCGCCCCTCTACTGCGCGGCCCGCGCGCGCCACGTCGATGAACGGTCCGAGCAAAGTACCCAGATCCTCCGCGACCGAAGCTCCGGACTCCGGCGGCATCGAAATGTAGCTCAGCCCGAGGCGCGCAATCGCCCTCGCCAGAATCCCGGCATCAGCGGGTGACGCTTGAATCCACCCTCGCTGGAAACTCTCCGCAAGCCTCGACGACGCCCGCTCGATGATGACCGCACTGTCGGTCGTGATCAGGCGAAGCAGGTCCGGTTTGGCCTCACCGGTGAGCAACGAGATCACCAGCGGGTCGGTGGCACTGGAGGCGAAAAACGAGCCGAAGCCCGCCATCAATGCCTCGACTGCACGCCCCTCGTGCGCCACCATGGCCTCGTCGACCGCGTCGACGAAGCCGTCGGCGAGCCTGAGCGCGTACGCCTCGGCGAGCCCTTGCCTCGAACCGAACTCGTTGTAGAGCGTCTGACGGCTCACACCGGCATGCTTGGCCAGAACAGTCAGGGTCACCTCGGACCAGTCGCGTTCGGTCAACAATTCACGCATCGAATCGAGCACCGAGGTACGCAGCAGCAGTCGCGACGCTTCTTTCTGCGGCAGGCGGGTGGGCGTCGAAGTCATGGTGACGACATTACCGCCGCACCTAGGTCCGTTCGACGCCGACGCATCTCACTGCCGCTCGACCTCCACCATGAAGAAGTCGCTCTTCGCCGCCCCACAGTCGGGGCAACTCCAGTCTTCGGGAATGTCGTCCCAGCGAGTCCCCGGTTCGATACCGTCCTCCGGCCAGCCGACCGCCTCGTCGTACTCGAATCCGCATTGCGCGCACTGATACAGCTTGTAGTCGTTCATGATTCACTCCCCGCCGTTGCCGGCATCGGCTCGAAGTCCAGCTTTTCCCTCACGCCGCAGTCCGGACAGCACCAGTCGTCCGGAACGGCATCCCACGGCGTTCCCGCCGGAAACCCTTCTCGTGGTGCACCCTTGGACTCGTCGTAGACGTATTCGCACACCGGGCATCGGTAGCTGCTCATCACGCTGCCCCGTATCGGGCAAGGATGCGATCGCGCTTGGACGGCTGAACGTTGACTCGGGTGATGTCACCGTCGTAATGGGCAAGCACTTTGGGGTCCATGACTTTTCGCCACAACGGCGGAACGTAGGCGAGCATGATCATGCTCGCGTACCCACTGGGCAGGTTCGGCGCACCGCCCATGCTTCGTAGCGTCTGATATCGACGCGTCGGGTTCGCGTGATGGTCACTGTGACGTTGGAGGTGATACAGGAAAATGTTGGTGCAGATGTGATCGCTGTTCCAACTGTGCTCCGGTGCAGCGCGCTCGTACCGCCCACTGTCCAAACGACGACGCTTCAGTCCGTAGTGCTCGAGGTAGTTGACCGTTTCGAGCAGGCAGAACCCGAACACGGCCTGCAGCACCAGGAACGGCAGCACCGAGAGCCCGAAGGCGGCGACGAGGACACCGAAGAGTACAACGGACATCATCCACGAATGCAGGACGTCGTTGCGAATTGTCCACGGCTTCTTACCCAGTCGATCCAGTCTGGCTTTTTCCAGTGACCACGACGAGCGCAGAGATCCCCACACACTGCGCGGGAGGAAGGTCCAGAAACTCTCACCGAAGCGAGACGACGCCGGGTCCTCGGGCGTGGCGACACGCACGTGGTGTCCGCGGTTGTGCTCGATGTAAAAATGGCCGTAAAACGACTGCGCCAGAGTGATCTTCGACAACCAGCGCTCGAGATCGTCCTTCTTGTGACCGAGCTCGTGTGCGGTGTTGATCCCGATTCCCGCGACACAACCGATACTGATCGCCAGACCGATCTTGGAGATCAGCCCCAGTCCCCCGTCGATTCCGAGCCAGGCCAGATCCGTCGCCGACCAGAGATAGCAGGCCAGGACGAGGCTGGCCAACTGGAACGGTATGTAGATGTACGTGCAATACCGGTAGTACCTGTCGTTCTCGAGACGCTCCATCACCTCGTCCGGCGGATTCTCACCGTCGGGGCCGAAGAAGATGTCGAGGATCGGGAGCAGGATGTAGACGAGCAGTGGCCCGATCCACCACCACACCGGGGCGACCGCATTCCAGCCGAGGCTGTTGAACAACGCGACCAATCCGACGGCGATGAAAACTGCCGTCGGCGGCACCAGGCCGAGCAGCCAGAGATACCTCTTCTTGTCCCGCCACTGCTCCGGCGGGAGCGTTTGCCCGGAGTGCGAGTTCACGTGCGTCGACACGGTCTACCTCCTTGATTCGGACCGACTCGACAACTGTGAGTCAGTTCACTATGAGGTAGACATTACTACTTGCTTTGTACAAGTGATAGACAAATAGCAAACTTTGTACAATTACTCTATTTCGCCGCGTTCACGCTTTCCGATCAACGAATGCTGTCTGCTGTAGGCGAAGTAGATGACCACACCGAGGGCCATCCAGACCACGAACCTGATCCAGGTCTCCACCGACAGGTTGAACATCAACCAAAGACACGCGAGTACGGCCAGGATCGGGACCAGCGGGACCAGCGGCACCCTGAAACCGCGGGGTAG
This sequence comes from Rhodococcus sp. NPDC056506, assembly GCF_042794945.1. Taxonomy (NCBI): domain Bacteria; kingdom Bacillati; phylum Actinomycetota; class Actinomycetes; order Mycobacteriales; family Nocardiaceae; genus Rhodococcus; species Rhodococcus sp. NPDC056506. The sequence goes on from NZ_JBHTSW010000029.1 coordinate 26,357, forward strand.
ATCCGGCCGCGTCCGACGAAGCACGAGAACCCCCAACGACACGAGAACAAACGCGAACAGCGTGCCGATGTTGACCATTTCCTCGAGGGTTCCGATCGGAAACACTCCGGCGAGCACCGCGACCACAACACCGACCAACACGGTGATCCGCACCGGCGTTCCGTGCTTGCCGGTCGGCGCCAGGCGTCGCGGCATCAGACCGTCGCGTGCCATCGCGAAGAGCACCCTGGTCTGACCGAGCATCAGCACCATCACCACTGTCGTCAGGCCGGCCAACGCACCGAACGAGATGACGTTTTTCGCCCACGTGATGTCGTGGAAGGCGAATGCCGTTGCCAGGTTGGAGGTATCGCCCTCGAGTTCGGTGTATTTCACCATCCCCGTCAGCACGAGTGTCACCGCCACGTACAGAACCGTGACGATCAGGAGAGAGCCCAGGATGCCGCGTGGCAACGCCTTCTGCGGTTCCTTCGCCTCCTCCGCCGTCGTGGCGACGACGTCGAAGCCGATGAACGCGAAGAACACCAGACTGGCCGCCGCGAGCAATCCGTACCACCCAAACGTGCTGCCACCTGCGCCCGTCACGTACGAGAACAAGGACTGGTGGATGCCCTCCCCCGTCGATCCCGGCTGAGACGGCGGAATGTACGGCGAGTAGTTGTCGGTGTCGATGTAGAAGAGACCGACGATGATCACCAGCAACACCACCGCGACCTTGATCGCCGTGATCACCAGCGAAACCCTCGACGAGAGTTTGGTACCGGTCGCGAGCAGCACCGTGATGACCACGATCACCAGCACCGCTCCCCAGTCGAAGGAGATCGGCCCCAACTCGACGATCGGACTGCGTGAGCCCATCACTTCGCCGAGGTACAGCGACCAGCCTTTTGCGACCACCGAAGACGCCAAGGCGAATTCGAGGATGAGATCCCAGCCGATGATCCAGGCGACGAATTCGCCGAACGTCGCGTAGGAGAATGTATAGGCGCTCCCGGCGACCGGCACCGTCGATGCGAACTCGGCATAACACAGCGCTGCCAGTCCGCAGGCGATGGCGGCAATGACAAACGCCAGGGAGACCGACGGCCCGGCGACATTTCCCGCCGTCCGAGCCGTGAGTGTGAAGATGCCCGCGCCGATGACCACCGCGACACCGAACACGGTGAGATCCCACGAGTTCAGTTCTTTCCGGAGTTTGGTTTCCGGTTCGTCGGTGTCCTTGATGGACTGCTCGATCGATTTCGTTCGAAACAGCTTCGACCGTCCAGATCCGGCCTGCTCGTCCTTGACAGCCATTGCCGCCTCCTTGCTGGGGACCAGCAGGTCCCACTATGGGCAAGTAGAGAGATGGCATCAGCCTAAGCCCGCAGGCGCGGCTTTGTTCAGGGTTTGTCGGGAGCCTGTAGATCTGTCCCAGGTCGATCTGTCCTGAGACGATCCAGGTCCGGCTCGAGGTAGATCACCCGCGCCGCAGGTACGGCAGCGCGCACGCGAGACTCGGCCTCGTCGATCGCCGTCGCCACATCCGAGATCGTCGATCCGACCGGCACCGCAACCTTGGCAGCAACAAGAATCTCCTCGGGACCGAGGTACTGCGTCTTGCAATGAATGACGCGTTCGATACGAGTTCCGTCGACCAGGGCGTTCAGGATCAGTTCGGTCTCCACCGCCGTTGCGCCCTCACCGATCAGGAGCGACTGCATTTCTATGATCAGAATGATCGCGATGATGCCGAGCAGGACACCGATGCACAGAGTTCCGATGCCGTCGAAGACCGGATTTCCGGTCACCATCGTGAGGCCGACGCCGCCGAGTGCAAGGACCAGACCGATCAATGCGCCGGTGTCCTCGAGCAGCACAACCGGAAGTTCCGGGCTACGAGAGGTTCGGATGAAGTTCCACCACGACGCGTTTCCCTTGAGCGGTCGTGATTCCTTCGCTGCGGTCCGGAAGCTGTAGCCCTCCAGACAAATCGCGATGACAAGAATCGCAATTGCCACGAAGGCCGAATTGAGTTCTTCCGGATGCTGAATCTTGTGAATACCTTCGTAGATCGCGAACAGCGAGCCGAGGGTGAAGAGCACCAGTGCCACGACAAACGAATAGAAGTATCGGTTACGCCCGTAGCCGAACGGGTGCAGTTGATCTGCCTCACGTTCTGCCTTCTTCTGTCCCAGGAGCAGCAAACCTTGATTGGACGTGTCGGCCACCGAGTGCACCGATTCGGCGAGCATCGACGACGATCCGGTGATCAAGAATCCGGCGAACTTCGCTACGGCAATTCCGGCGTTGGCTGCGAGAGCCGCCAGAATTGCCTTCTTGCCACCATGAGCCGACACACGCTCTCCTAGTTCCCGACTACTGCACTGAAAACCTGCGCAGTCGGAGTCCGTGCGCTCAGGTGTATCGCGGGCTCGTCGGCCGCGATCCACGCCGCTCGGCCCCGATCGAGGTCGAGAGTGTCGGCGCCGCACGTCGCAGTGACCGCGCCGTCGGTGCAGATCAGAATCCGCGGGCCGGAAGAATCGACCACGAGGTCGGTGGAATTCGAGTCGAACTCCAGACGCGTCAGACGAAATTCGGGCGCCGGCGTGACGTACTCGTATCTACCCGAACCTGACTGACCTGATCCTGATGACGGGGCCGGATCGAGCACTTCGATGTCCGCCCCGACGAAGTCCAGGACCCTCAGCAGTTCGGGCACGTCGACGTGTTTGGGCGTCAGTCCCCCGCGTAGCACGTTGTCGGAGTTGGCCATGATCTCCACCGCGAGTCCATGGAGATACGCATGGAGATTGCCGGCAGCGAGGAACAGTCCCTGTCCGGGCTCGAGTGTGACGCGGTTGAGCAGCAGGGCCGCCAGTACGCCGGCGTCGCCGGGGTATGCCTCGCTCAATTCCAACGCGGTGCGGATCTCGGTCACGAATTCGGCGTCGTGATGCGCGACGTAGGTGATGCACCCGGCAAGTACGGCAGGGAGCAACGTCCCGAGCACCGTGGACGGCAGCGTGATCCATGTGGTGAACAACGCCCGGAGCCCGTCGGAATCGGGTTGGCCTTCGAGCAGACCGATGTACGGCTCCAACTCGTCGACGGCCAGAGCGCGCAGCAATTTGACAGTGCGCGTCGGCTCACGGAATCCGGCAAGAGCTTCGAATCTGCTCAGCGCGACAACGAGTTCGGGCTTGTGACTGCCGTCCTTGTAGTTGCGAATCGGCGATTCCATGGGAACGCCGAGAGCGTTCTCACGACGAAAGCCCTCGTCGGCTTGAACCGCACTGGGATGAGCCTGAAGCGACAGCGGTTCTTCCGCCGCAAGCAACTTGAGCAGGAACGGGAGTCGCTCACCGAAAGCCTCGAGGTTCTCACGCCCGAGTTCACGCTCGGGTTCGCGGTGCAGGACCTCGAGCAACGACTCGCTTCCGGATTCGGTGATCACGCGCGCCGGGTCACCCGGATGCGCGCCCAACCACAACTCCGCTTCGGGATGATTCGACGGGGTCGCGAGGCCGCGCAGTTCGGCAATTGCCGTTCGCGAACCCCACGCGTAAGAACGAAGTGCACCTTCGAGTTCACGCACTTACTTCGCACCACCCGTCAACTGCACGTACGCCGCAGCCATGTCTACTCGAGACGCCAACACGAACACCTGCTCCATCTCCGATATCACCACGTTGGTCTGGTCTTCGTCTGCCGCCACCACCAGATCCGCGTCGGCCAGTGCGTCCATCCGCCGTTTCGCCTCCCCGCGCGTGGATTCGGTCGCGAAAACGAACGCCCGCGCCGGCGCGGTCGGCAGTGCGCCGTCCAGTTGCGGATCGTGAAAGAACGGGTCGTGGAAAACCGAATCACGCGAAGCTGCGTCGGGCGCGAACAACGCTCGTGCCGAACGGATCACCTCCGACATCTCGGCGGCAGCGGCGTTCAGGCCCGAGCTCATCAGCGAAACACTCGAAAACTCTGCGAGTGCTGTTGTCACGGAACCACTTCCACACAGAACGACGCGTCGACCGCTCATTCTGGTGGCCAACGACTTGGCCGGGTTGTGGAATACCTCGTTGGCCGGCCCGTCCCGCAACGCTTCCGTGTCAACCGCGTCGGCGATTCGACCGAGCACCGCCGAACGGTCCTCGATCGATCCCTTGCCCTCGATTTCGGCGGCAACCGCGAGGAAAACGGCGAGGAACCGCGTCATCGTGTGCCTCGGCGAGGCGTAGAGCCGCGGCGGCAACGGCATGGTGCGCCCGGCCGCCACAGCTCGCATGGGCCCCTCGTCCGGAACGGCGACAACAACTTCGGCGCCACGGCGAACGGCACTGTCGACCGATTCGACCAGGCGTGGATCACCGGCATCGTCACCGGCGACGACGATCACGTCCAACGGTCCGGCCCACGACGGCGTCCGGTCGAGCACGATGAGCGGACACCCGATCGAATCTCCGACGAGGGCGAGCGCGATCCTGGCTCCGTGTCGAGCGCCACCGGCGCCGGCGATCAGCACGACGCTGCGCGGACGCAGACCGGCGAGCCGAGAGATCAAACCCTCCCCGACGGCCGACGCGGTGGCTCGAATCTGTGCGCCCCCCATGGCTACAGACCGCAGCAGCCCCTCCGAATCGGCAGCCGACAAACCCTCGCTGTCGTCGAGGTCGAGAAGCGGCATCGGCGCTGTCATCTCACCGCACCCCCTTCTCCGTTAGCAGTTCCCGCACCATCCAGCATTCCAGCTCTACGCGGTTCGTGGTGGCAAAGCCTTCGTTCCCGACGCCGTCGTTCCCGAAACAGTCCCTCAACTATCCCAGGGCTTCGGCTCACCGACAAACCGATCAGACTCGGATTCAAGCCCGGACGATCGCCAGAATTTCGTTCACCAATGCGTCGACATCGGCGGACGTGGGTGCTTCGACGTTGAGTCGCAGCAAGGGTTCGGTGTTGGACGCGCGCAGGTTGAACCAGGCATTTCCCTCGAGGCTGACCGTGACTCCGTCGAGGCGATCCACCGACTCGGTGCGGTCCGCGAATGCTGCCAGGACGGCGGCCGTGCGATCGGCTGCGTCCGCCACCGTGGAGTTGATCTCGCCCGAGGCCGCGTAGCGCGTGTACTCCGCCATCAACTCCGACAGCGGGCGGTCCTGCTCGCCCAGCGCAGCGAGTACGTGCAACGCCGCGAGCATGCCGGAGTCGGCGCCCCAGAAGTCGCGGAAATAGTAGTGAGCGGAGTGCTCGCCGCCGAAGACGGCACCGGTCTCGGCCATCTCCTGCTTGATGAACGAGTGGCCGACTCGGGTACGAATTGCGACGCCGCCGAGTTCTTCGACCAGTTCGGGCACTGCCCGTGACGTGATCAGGTTGTGGATGATCGACGCGCCCGGTTCCTTCGCGAGTTCGCGCTTGGCGACGAGTGCCGTCACCGCGGACGGCGAGACCGGGTCACCCTTCTCGTCGACGACGAAGCAACGGTCTGCGTCACCGTCGAACGCCAAGCCGATGTCTGCTCCGGTTTCACGCACGTAGGCCTGCAGGTCGACGAGGTTGGCCGGATCGAGCGGATTGGCTTCGTGGTTGGGGAACGTGCCGTCGAGCTCGAAGTACAGCGGGAGAACCTCGAGAGGCATCGGCCCGAATACGGCCGGAGAGGTGTGTCCACCCATGCCGTTGCCCGCGTCGACTGCGACCTTCAGCGGACGCAACGCAGCCAGGTCGACCAATCCGCGTAGGTAGCTCGCGTATTCCTCGAGGACGTCCTTGGTGCTGGCGGTGCCTGCCGGTCCGTCGTACGCGGGCACACCCGAGACGACCTCGGCGGAGATGGTCGCGAGACCGGTGTCCTGACCGACCGGCTTGGCGCCCGCCCGGCACATCTTGATGCCGTTGTACTTGGCCGGATTGTGACTCGCTGTGAACATCGCGCCCGGGCAGTTCAGCAAACCGGATGCAAAGTAGAGCTCGTCCGTCGACGCCAATCCGATGTAGACGACGTCGAGCCCTTGAGCGAGCACGCCGTCACCGAAAGCCGAAGACAGTGTGGGCGACGATGCACGCATGTCGTAGCCGATCACAACCGTCGTGGCGGCGCCGGCCTCGTCGCGGACCAGACGGGCGAACGATGCACCGACGTCGCGGACAAAATCTTCGTCGATCTGCTCACCGACCACGCCGCGCACGTCGTACGCCTTGATGATTGCAGCAACCGACTCGGCTGTTCGCCCCACTGAAAACTCTCCTTGTGCATGCACCCTCACAGACGGGAACGTCCGGGCGCGTAGCGTCCGGAGATTCGCAGTACTCGGGTGTGGAAGTACTCGGTCGAGCCTAGCGTCTGCGGCGACGAATCTCGCGTCAGTTGGACGGGTCGGGCAGAACGCGGAGGTGTCCACGACGCCCTGTACGGGCAGTACTCGGAGCTGCGGGACGTATGTCCTCATCTGCGTCGACGTTGGACTTGCTGCGATCTCCGAGACCGGCTTCACGTACAGCTTCGGCCAAAGCGGTCAGATCGTCTTCGTCGGGAGTGCTCGACGCGAATCCGCCTTCGTGGCGGACGAGTTCCCAGCCCTTCGGGGCAGTGATTCGCGAACCGTGCGTGTCACACAAATCCCACGAATGAGGCTCGGCGACGGTTGCCAGCGGCCCGACAACCGCAGTGGAGTCCGAGTAGACATACGTAAGCGTCGCGACGGCGGGGTTCTTGCACCCGGGGCGGCAGCAGCGACGCAGAGATCTCACAGGTACGGAGCCTAGCCCTCCCCACGTCCGGAACCTACTCGGACACACCGAGCAGTTTCTTCTGTCGTAATCTGGGCGCCATGCCACAAGCCCGCCGCCGACGCTCGGTCACCACTCGTTCCATCGAGCGACACGGCCGTGGCCTGCGCGGACCGCTACTTCCCCCGGAGGTGCCCGCACGGCGTACCCGGGCCGAGAAGTTCGATCTCCTGGTGCTCGACGCCTTCTCGCCAGTCGACCTCGCGTGGCACGACCGGTTGACGAAACTCGACATCGCAGTCGACGAAGTCCCGAAGATTCACGCGCACGATCCGGAGTCCGTGACGTGGCCACCGGAGGTCATCGCAGACGGCCCGGTTCCACTGTCACGACTGATTCCGGCCGGAATCGACCGTCACGGAAATACCACTCGCGCAAGAATTGTGCTGTTTCGCCGCCCGCTGGAGCAGCGTGCGAAGGATCCGGAAGAACTCACGGATCTGGTGCACGACGTGTTGGTCCATCAAGTCGGCACATATCTGGGCGTCGACCCACAGGTCATCGACCCCACACTGCCCGACGAGGACTGAAACTTCCTGAACAGGACTAATACTGCCCGACGAGGACTGACGCACTGTCAGACGAAAAAACTGATGTCACACGAAGATGTAAATCCACACGAAGAACAAAACAGTCGTTGCTTGACCTGCAATTCCCCGTTGCAGGTCAGACTTTCGAAGACCGCCCGTCAGCCCCGACGCTGACAGAACCGATTCAGCAGCAGATCAGATGATCCCCCGCTTGAGTCGCCGACGCTCGCGCTCGGACAACCCTCCCCAGATTCCGAACCGTTCGTCGTTCGCGAGCGCGTACTCGAGGCACTCGTCACGAACTTCACAACCGAGGCAGATCCGTTTTGCTTCCCTCGTCGATCCGCCCTTTTCAGGAAAGAACGCTTCGGGATCGGTCTGCGCGCAGAGAGCACGCTCCTGCCACTGATCCTCGATGGTGTCGAACAATTCTTCGAAGCCGGTGACGAGACTCAGCACTGGCCGAGTACTCATACCGTCGAACTCACTGCTGCAGGCACCTTCTGCTGCGCCTGCTCGGGAATCGGTCTGCGGTTCGTCGCTTACTGTCATTGCGAGAGAACTGATCTCGACATTTTCATTGGGCATCGTTCCGCCTCCTCACCTGTAATAGCGCAGAATTTTCACTCCATCTTCAACCCCACCCCGTCGACCGTTCGAAACTGTGTTCGAAACCGGCCCCGCTGCAAGTGAACTCACAAGTAGCGGTTGGAATGACACATTTGAGATTACACACGTCCAGCGTGTCGCGGTCAAGCTAAACGAGATGAATCCATTAGTATTCCGGCCCCCAATTGACGGGACCTTCTGCCCGCCAGACACGGCGACGCGCCGACCGCCTAGGCTCTGTTGTCGTGAACGTGACTGTATTGGTTGGCGGCGTCGGCGGGGCCCGTTTCCTTCAAGGTGTACAAAATGCGCTCGGAATCGTCGGTGGTGAATCCCTCGAGAAATACGAAGGCCCACATCGCATCACGGCCGTCGTCAACGTCGGGGACGACGTCTGGATGCACGGTCTGCGTATCTGTCCCGATCTGGACACTTGTATGTACACACTCGGCGGCGGTATCGACACCGAACGCGGGTGGGGGCACGCCGGCGAAACCTGGAATGCGAAAGAAGAACTCGCGGCATACGGAGCGAAGCCGGACTGGTTCGGTCTCGGAGATCGCGATATCGCAACACATTTGATTCGCAGCCAGATGCTCCGAACGGGATATCCGTTGTCCGCGATCACCGAAGCGTTGTGCAATCGCTGGAATCCAGGTGTCGCACTGCTTCCCGTGAGCGACGACCGCAGCGAAACACACGTTGTGATCACCGATCCGGAAGACGGTGAGCAGAAGGCGATTCATTTCCAGGAGTGGTGGGTACGCCATCGAGCACAGGTGGAAACTCACAGCTTCGCTCACGTCGGCGCCGAGCAGGCCAAGCCCGCGCCAGGGGTGGTCGAGGCGATCGACGGTGCCGACATCGTGCTGATCGCACCGTCCAATCCCGTCGTGAGCGTCGGCGCGATCCTCGCGGTGCCCGGAATTCGCGGAGCCCTGCGAACCACTGCAGCGAAGGTTGTCGGGCTCTCCCCCGTCATCGGCGGAAAACCGTTGCGCGGCATGGCTGACGAGTGCCTCGACGTAATCGGGGTCGACACGACTTCCGAGGCGATCGGCCGCCACTACGGAGCTCGTTCGATCAACGGCATTCTCGACGGCTGGCTCGTCGACGAAGGTGACACGGCCGACATCGACGGGGTGGACGTGCGAAGCATCCCACTTTTGATGACGTCCCCCGAAGAGACCGCAAAAATGGTTCGAACTGCTTTCGAGATCGCCGGAGTCGAACTGTGACCGAACCCGGAGCTCGAGCAAACCAGGACAGAGATCACTCCCCCGGCGCCGCAATCGAAATCATTCCCGTGCTCGGCCTTCCCGAGTTCCGGCCCGGAGACGACTTGGCCGCCGCTGTCGTCGACGCGACGCCGTGGATCGAGAACGGCGACGTCGTTGTGGTCACGAGCAAGGTGTTCTCCAAAGTCGAGGGTCGCATCGTTTCCTCGCCGACCGATCCGGAAGAGCGCGACGCAGCGCGGCGCCTCCTGGTGGATCAGGAAGCCGTCCGCGTCGTGGCGCGCAAGGGCCGCACTCTGATCACCGAGAACAAACTCGGGATCGTGCAGGCCGCATCGGGCATCGACGGCTCCAACGTCGACGGTGCCGAGTTGGCTCTGCTCCCCGTGGATCCCGATGCAAGCGCTGCGGGTCTGCGCGCCCGGATCCTCGAGAGCTCGGGCAAGTCCGTCGCGGTCGTCGTCACCGACACGATGGGTCGTGCGTGGCGCAACGGGCAGACCGACGCCGCAATCGGTTCGTCCGGCATTGCGGTCTTGCACGGCTATCTCGGAGCACAGGACAGCCAGGGCAATGATCTGATCGTCACCGAGATCGCGATCGCGGACGAGATCGCCGCTGCCGGCGATCTCGTCAAGGGCAAGCTGGGCGGCGTTCCCGTCGCCGTTGTTCGCGGGCTTCGGTTCGAGGACGACGGTTCGAGCGGCCAGGATCTGATCCGCCGCGGCCCGGACGATCTGTTCTGGCTGGGCACCGAGGAGGCCACGGTGATGGGCCGCGGCCAGGCACTGCTGCTGCGTCGGTCGGTTCGGCAGTTCGCAGCTGACCCCGTCGACGCGGAGATCATTCGCAGCTCGATCGCCGAGGCACTGACCGCTCCAGCACCACACCACACGAGACCGGTTCGATTCGTGTGGCTGCGTACCGAGTCCGTCCGCACGGCTCTCCTCGCGAAGATGCGTGAGCAGTGGGCCGCCGATCTCCGCGCCGACGGTCGCAGTGCCGAATCCGTCGACGCCAGAGTTGCACGCGGAAACATCCTGTTCGACGCCCCCGAGGTCGTCATTCCCTTCTGCGTGCCCGACGGCGCACACAGTTATCCGGATGCGCGACGTACCGCCTCGGAGTCCACGATGTTCACGGTTGCCGCCGGCGCGGCAGTGCAGGGCCTGCTGGTCTCGCTGGCAACACGCGGCGTGGGAAGCTGCTGGATCGGCTCGACCATATTCGCCGCCGAACTCGTACGAGAACAGCTCGATCTCCCGGCGGACTGGCAGCCACTCGGCGCGGTCGCAATCGGGCACCCACTCGAGCCCCTGACTCCGCGCACCGTCTCCGCCCCCGGGGACGCGTTGGTGGAGTTGTAAGTCATGTCAGCCGAATCGCTGCACGCCTCGGCCAAGGGCGTTCTGGAGGACTGGGCGACATCCTCCGAAGCGGACGAGTCACTGCGGCACACGATGCTCGCGTTCCTCGATTCGGCTCCGGACGGATGCCTTCGTCGCCATGCACCGGGACACATCACCGCGTCGTCTCTGGTTCTCGACGAGAGTGGCTGCCACGTCCTGTTGACCCTGCATCCCAAGGTGGGCAGGTGGATTCAGCTCGGCGGTCATTGTGAGCCCGACGACGAGTCGGTGGTCGATGCGGCCTTGCGTGAAGCTCGCGAAGAGTCAGGTATCCACGACGTTCGGATAGACGCGGACCTACTCTCCGCCCACACACATCCGATCACGTGCTCGCTCGGGGTTCCGACTCGCCATCTCGATCTACGGTTTCTTGTTGTGGCACCGGACAATTCGCATATCGTCCGGAGCGCGGAGTCCACCGACCTCCGATGGTGGCCGGTGGACGCGCTGCCGCCGACTGCCGAACGCGAGACCATCGACCACCTGGTCGCGCTCGCACATCAGCGCAAGAATCAGGACTGAAACGGAGACAGTTCGGGTTGCTTGGCACTCACGCCGTCACCCGAGGACGTTCCCTTCACTCGCCGAGCTACCCACGGCACCAAGAACTCTCGCGCCCATTGACGATCCTCGCGGCGAGTTTCGGCTTTGGTGAGAACCGGCGCCGGCCCCAGATCGGGTGGGATCAATCCGTGTTCGACGCCCAGTACGTCGAGCACCCGCGTCGCCATGTTCTCGTGCCCGGCGGGCGACATGTGGAGGCGATCCCAGTCCCACATCCGTAGGTCCTGATATTCGGAGAATCGCCAGAAGTCGACGAGGGTCGCGCCGTGGCGGTCCGCCACCTCGCGAACAAGCTCGTTGTAGATCGCCAGACGTCCGCGGAGCTTGCCGAAGAAGGCGGACCATCCGGTGTCGTACGCGGTGAACATGAGAACCCGCGCGCCGGAAGCCGTGAGCTGGCCGATTGCCGAATCGTAGCGGGCGACAACCGCGTCGATGTCGAGCTTGGGACGCATCATGTCGTTTCCGCCGGCGTAGATGGTCACCAGATCGGGCTTCAACGCCAGAGCGGGTTCCACCTGCTCGTCGATGATCGGTCCGAGTAGGCGACCACGAATCGCCAGGTTGGCGTAGCGGAACTCGGGGTTGTTCATCGCCAACTGTTCGGCCACTCGGTCTGCCCACCCGCGCAGACCGTTGGGGAATCGTTCGTCGGCGTCGCCGACGCCCTCGGTGAACGAGTCACCGAGGGCAACGTAACGGCTCGGAAGAGAAGTCATACCCGCCAGTATTCCAGTAGGTCAGCTAACGATCACACATCTGTGCTGAAGCGCACGCCACCGTCCGGCAGCGTCACCCCCGGCCACACGCGTGCGCCGCGCAACAATTCGCACCGCGCACCGATGTCCGCGCCGTCACCGATGACGGCGTCGCGGACCAGCGCTCGGGGTCCGATGCGGACACCGAATCCGAGGATCGATCGCTCGACCACCGCACCGGCCTCCACTACGGCGCCGTCGAAGAGAATCGCACCGTCGAGGCGCGCACCTGCGCCGACTTCTGCGCCTCGACCGACAACCGTGCCGCCGATCAGGACGGCGCCGGGTGCGATTCCGGCTCCGGGGTGCACCAACGACTCGCCGCGCGGACCTTCGAGAGCGGGTGAGGGCGCGATACCTCGCACCAGGTCGGCGGAACCGCGGACGAAGTCCTCGGGGGTTCCCATGTCGCGCCAGTACGACGAGTCGACGTGGCCGAACACCCGCTTGCCCTCGGCCAGGAGATTCGGGAACACCTCGCGCTCGACCGACACCGGTCGTCCCTCGGGGATCTGCTCGATGATCTCGCGCTTGAAGACGTAGCAGCCGGCGTTGATCTGATCCGTCGGCGGATCCTGGGTCTTCTCCAGGAATGCCGAGACTCGTCCGTCCTCGTCGGTCGGAACACAACCGAATGCACGTGGGTCTCCCACGCGAACCAGATGCAGGGTGACGTCGGCGTCCGTCTTCTCGTGGGTCGCGAGAATGGCGTTCAGATCGGTGCCACCGAGCACGTCGCCGTTGAACACCATGACGTTGTCACCGCGCAACTTCGGCAGAACGTTGCGAATTCCGCCGCCGGTGCCCAGCGGTTCGGTCTCGAAGACGTAGTCGATCTCGAGGCCCATCTTGGAGCCGTCGCCGAAGTAGTCCTCGAATACCTCTGCCTTGAAAGACGTTCCGAGCACCACGTGCTTGATACCGGCCGCCTCGATACGGGCGAGCAGGTGTGTCAGGAACGGCAGGCCGGCGGTCGGAAGCATCGGCTTGGGTGCCGACAGCGTCAGCGGACGCAGCCGAGTGCCCTTGCCGCCTACCAGGATTACGGCGTCGGTCGGATTCGGATCGGACATCATTTTCCCCCGTGGTTCGAAACTGATGGGTTGTCGGTGGAGTTGTCAGTGCGAGCGCGCTCGCGAACAGCAGAAGCTACGGCGATCTTGGACCGCACGGCCAGGCCACCGCGCAACGCGAGTCGTAGCGGAGCCTGCCACCAGTGCGGATGGCGATCAGCCTGGAACTGGTACGCACTGCGATGATGGGCGGGCAACATCAGTTCCGGATGACGTCCTGCCGCATGGCCTTTGGCATGGGTGACGACGGCAGAGGGGACGAATACGTTGAGCCACCCGGCTTTTCCGAGGCGGTCACCGAAGTCCACGTCCTCCATGTACATGAAGTAACGAGAGTCGAAACCGGAGATGGTGTCGAAGGCGTCGCGTCGCACCAGCAGGCACGACCCGGAAAGCCATCCCACTGCACGCTCGGTGACGGCCTCGTTCTCCTGACGGTAACGAGCAGTCCACGGGTTCTTCGGCCACACGGTACCGAGCAACGCGTGCCCGACGCCCGAGGTGATGTCGGGCACCGTTCGCGCCGACGGATAGACACTGCCGTCCGGTTCGAGGACCTTCGGCCCCAGTGCACCGGCCCTTGGCCACCGATTTGCCGCAGCCACCAATTCGTCGAGTGAACCGGGTGCCCATTGGACGTCCGGGTTGGAAATCACGACGAATTCGATCGACGTATCGATCTCCGCTACAGCCCGATTTATCGCTCCCCCGTACCCGATGTTTCCGCCGGTTCGAAGCAGACGGACATGCTCGTACTTGGCATCGGCGGCCTCGGGGGCACCATCGGTCGACCCGTTGTCGGCCATGATGACCTGGGGTTTTTCTGTCGTCGCCACAGCGAGCGTGCTCAAGAAATTCTCGAGATGCTCGCCTGGCGAGTAGGTCACCGTTACCACGGCCAGCTTGGGACTCACGCCGGTCAGCCTAGCCGTCCGCGGCCACTGCCCCGAACAATGCTCACGCCAGAGCGGCGTGCAGAGCCTCTCGCCACGGACGCAGCGGTGTCATTCCCGCGGTAACCCACGCGCGCTCGGACAAGACCGAATATGCCGGGCGCGGGGCAGGGCGTACGAACTCCGCGCTGCTGCACGGGCGCACCCGAGCAGGGTCTGCGCCGATCTCCTCGAAAACAGCTCGCGCCAACTCGTACCAACTTGCCTGCCCACCATTGGTCACGTGGAATGTCGACGAACCCGTGAAGTCCCGCAGCGCGAGTTCGACGATCCCGCCCGCCAGGTCGAAGCTGTAAGTAGGTGACCCGACCTGATCGTCCACGACGTTCACGAATTCACGTTCGGCTTCGAGCCTTCGCATCGTGGCGACAAAATCCGAGCCGACACCGGAATACACCCACGCGGTACGGACAACCGCCACGTCTGCCCCGGACTCCCGGACAGCTACCTCGCCGGCCAGTTTCGTTCGTCCGTATACCGTCGCCGGACCGGTCGCTGCGTCGACGTCGTACGGTGTGCTCGCGTCGCCGGGAAACACGTAGTCGGTCGAGACGTGGATCAATCGCGAACCCACCCGCGCACAGGCTTGCGCGAGATTCCGCGGTCCGATCTCGTTGACGGCCTTCGCTGCCTCCTGGTCGGTCTCGGCGGCGTCGACGGCCGTGTACGCGGCGCAGTTGATCAGCACCGAACCGGGCGAGACGAATTCGTCGACGGCATGGCTGTCGGTGATGTCCAGCTCGTCGGATCCGACGGCCGTGACGGGAAGACCCGCCGAGGTAGCGAGGGTTTCGACACGGGTCCCGAGCTGCCCTCGGGCGCCGGTGAGCAGGATATTCGTCACACGGTTCAGTCTGGCACGCCGCGTCGAGGTACCCGCGGCCGAGCATCGGACCAGTAACCTGAAGGGGTGTCCCACCAGCAACCGCAGCGCCGCGCGCGTCCACGACCTGCGCCGATTCGGACCAAGACGAGCCCGGCTCGCATAGCGGTCGCGGTGCTCTCCGTGCTCGTACTGCTGGTCACCGGGTTCGCATGGCGGGGTGTGGACTCGTTGAGGAACAGCCTTGCCACTGCCAGCGGCCTCGGCCTCGGTGGCGGCAAGGACGGCGCCATCGACATCCTGATGGTGGGAACCGACAGTCGCACCGACGCACACGGCAACCCGCTCTCACAAATCGAACTCGACTCGTTGCGCGCTGGCGAGGAAGTTGCGTCCAACACCGACACCATCATCTTGATCCGCGTCCCCAACGACGGAAGTTCCGCGACCGCGATCTCGATTCCCCGCGATGCGTACGTCAACGTCCCCGGTATCGGTATGTCGAAGATCAACGCCGCGTTCGGTGCCACCAAGGAAACCGAGCGACTGAAGTTAGTCAACAACGGGTCGTCCGACAGCGACGCCGACAAGAAGTCGACGGAAGCCGGCCGGACCGCGCTCATCGGAGCCGTGGCGAATCTGACCGGAATCACCGTCGATCACTACGCCGAAGTCGGTCTGCTCGGATTCGTCCTGCTGACCAACGCAGTGGGCGGAGTCGACGTCTGCCTCAACGCGCCGGTCGACGAACCGATGTCCGGAGCCAACTTCGCAGCCGGGAAACAGACACTCGACGGTGCCGACGCGCTGAGCTTCGTCCGTCAACGACACGACCTCCCCCGCGGCGACCTCGACCGGATCGTGCGCCAGCAGGTGTTCATGGCGTCCCTCGTCAGCAAGGTGCTCAGCGCGAAAACCCTCAGTGACCCCGGCAAGCTCAGTCAGTTGACCTCTGCCGTTCAGCGTTCCGTCGTGATCGACGACGACTGGGACATCATCGAATTCGCCAAGCAGTTGCAGAATCTGGCCGGCGGCAAGGTGCAGTTCGAGACGATTCCCGTCCTCGACATCAACGGCATGACGGACTACGGCGAGTCCATCGTCAAGGTCGACCCCAAGGCCGTCAAGAAGTACATCGCCGGATTGGTCGGCGCCGACAGCGAGGACTCGGACGAGACCTCCGAGGCACCGACCACGGTGAATGCGTCCTCGATCACGGTCGACGTCGCAAACGCCAGTGACATCGCAGGATTGGCCAGTGGGGTCTCCGAGGCCTTGAGCGCCCTCGGGTACAAGCAGGGTCAGGTCGGCAACAACACCGGAGCGGACGTCACCGAGTCCACGGTGTTCGCAAAGTCTGCGGACGACGACGCTGCACTCGCAGTCGCCGAGGCACTCGGCGGCCTGACGGTCAAGGCCGATTCGTCACTGTCCTCCGGCAAGGTTCGTGTTGTCATCGCCGAGGACTACAGCGGACCGCAGTCCGCGGACGCGGTGTCCCCGTCCGGCGGGGTGTCAACCACCACTGAATCGGCGAGCACCACCGAGACCAGCCCCACCCCGGCCCCTCCCGGTCCCCCGATCGACGCAGCCTCCAACGGCCCGCGCTGCGTTAACTGAACCGCTGCGTAAGCTGATCGGGTGCCTTCGCCTGTAGACAACCTGACCGATGCCCTTCTCGGACCGATCTTGACTGCCGACCCGGCCGGGCCTCGCGTGACCTACTACGACGACGCCACCGGCGAGCGCATCGAATTGTCTGCGAGCACGCTGGCCAACTGGGCGGCAAAGACAGCGAACATGGTTCGAGACGAGTTCGCTCTCGAGCCCGGCGGCAAGGTTGCCGTGCTGCTTCCCGCGCACTGGCAGAGCGTCGCTGTGCTGTTGGGTGTGTGGTGGGCAGGCGGCGAGGTGGTCCTCTCCCCCGACGCTGATGCCGAACTCGCTTTTGTCACTGCCGACCGCCTGGAAGATGTTGCGGACGTACCCGAAGTCGCCGCGCTCTCGCTCGACGCGTTCGGCAAGGGCCTGAGCGATCTTCCGCTCGGTGTTGCCGACTACGCGACCTCCATTCGAGTACACGGCGACCAATTCCGTAGCGCCGGAGCCGGTTCGGCACTGGAAGGCCGGTCTGTCGCGGACACGATCGATGCGGCCCGGGAATCGGCGAAGAACTCCGCACTGGCATCGACAGATCGTGTCCTCTCGAGCCGCACGTGGGAGACGGCCGACGAGATGATCGACGGACTTCTGGCAGTTCTCGCTGCAGGCGCCTCACTCGTGCAGGTGGCCCACCCGGACGCGGAAGCTACCGCGCGCCGAGTGGGCACCGAAAAGGTCACGAAGCAGTTCTGAGTGTCAGCTCGCGAGAGCTGTCACCGGCGAGGCCAATCCCGCCCGCCGAGCGGGGAGCAGTGACGCGATCACCCCGCAGATTCCGCCGATCAACACGATGGCCACCAACTGCACCCACGGGACTGCGCTGAGGGCGACGTCCTCGATCCCGAACACCGAAGCGGTACCGGCTACACCGAACACCATCCCGAACAGCACTCCGATCACCGATGCAACTCCTGCCACCAGCAGTGCTTCCCAGATCAACATGGCTCGAATTCCCTTCTTGGTCAGTCCGAGTGCGCGAAGCAGTCCGGATTCGCGGCGCCGTTCGAGAACGGACAGCGCCATGGTGTTTCCGACGCCGATCAAGGCGATCAACACCGCTACCGACAGCAACCCGGCAACCACCATGAGCATGGTGTCGAGGATCGAATCGAGGGCCGAACGCATTTCGGTCATTCCCTGAACATCGCTCCCCGGAGCTTCCTGGCGTGCGAGTTCGGTGATGCGGTCGGTGGTGGCCAAAGCCTGTTCGTCAGTGTCCGTGCCCAACCTGACCCAGTACGAATCGGTGGTGGGCGCGGAGGCCGCTGCACCGAGATCCCCTCGATCCAGCAGTGCTGGTTGACCTTTCACCCCTTCGATCACGCTGACGTTCACGGCGCCGCGATCCCCGCGCACCGTTGCCGTATCGCCCGCCGAGAGGTTGTATCCGCTCAGATCGGCCGGAGAGAGCACCAGTTGACCGGCAGCAGGTACCGAGATCTCGGTACGCAGAACATCTTTCACCTGGGCAGCGTCGACACCGAATCCGGCCAACGAGCCGCGCCCGTCGATCGTCAGCTCGGCTTTCTCCAGACCGCTCACTGCGCCGACCCCGTTGACGGCGGCGATGTCGGTCCCCAAACCGGCCGGAAGGGGCGCCGAACCGGAACTGCTCACCATCACGTCGACGGGGAATTGGCTGTCCATCGCCGCGGGTGCAGCTTCCTTGACCGTCGCGATTCCCACGACGAGCGTGCTCGTCAATGCGACTCCGATCAGCAGCGCCGTGGCAGTTGCCGAGGTCCGGCGTGGATTCCGGCCGGCGTTGCCTGCTGCCAGGCTTCCCACCGGACCGATCACCCTCGCCAACACTCCGCCGGCTGCATTGATCAGTGCAGGCACGATTCGACCGGACAGGGCTGCAATCCCCAGGAACGAGAACAGTCCACCGGCGGTTGCCGCCAGCACCTGCTGATTCGTCACGCCCAAGACGGTCATCGCGATGCCCGCGAGCAGGATCACTATGCCGAGAACCCGTCGGACCACCGATACCTGAACGCTCTCGGGCTTGGACTCCATCGGCTGCAGTGCTGCCAACGGGGAGAGCCTCGTTGCCGCCCGACCGGGCGCAGATGCAGCGAGCAACGTCATCACGATGCCGACCGCAAGGCCGACCACCACGGTCAACGGAGTGACGCTGAGTGACGAAAGTGGAACCGGCACATCCGCAGCCGTGGCCACGCGACCGATCGCCCAGGCGAGTCCGATACCGAGCCCGACGCCGATCACCGAGGCGATCACGCCGACCGCCGCGGCTTCGCTGCGAATGCTCCGGCGAACCTGCTTGGCCGTGGCGCCGACGCACCGGAGCAACGCGAGTTCCTGAGTGCGCGCCGCGAGGAGCACGGCAAACGTATTGGCGATCACCAGCGCGGCAACAACAACGGCGATAGCGCCGAAGGCGAGCAGTACCGTGCTGAGGATCTTGGTGCCGCCCATGTACTTCGCTGCCGCGTTGTCGGTAGCTTCTTCGCCGGTCAGCACCGTGGTGTCCGCAGGCAACGCGCTCTCAACCGAATCCACCAACTGCTGCTGCGAGCGAGAGCCGTCACCGGCTACGCGGAATTCACGTGCGGCGCTGTCTCCGGCCCACGCGCTCACTTGCTCGGCAGTGGTGAACACTTTCATCCCGCCCAGGCGCTGCGCCGAACCGGAGAGATCGACCAGTCCGACAACCTGCGCAGTGGGTGCTGCGGCACCGACCGTCGAATCCCGTGCCGTGACAGTGATTCGGGCACCCACCGGTATACCGGAGTCCGCACTCACCATCGCCTGACCGAGACCGACAGGGAGCGAACCCTCCGACAGCTTCTCCCAACGCAATTCGGGGTTGTCGGCGATCGAGAGCGCATCCCCGTAGGACGCACCCTTCGCCTCGGAATCGACACGAACGTACGTCGACACGTCCTCGGCCACCGCCGAGACACCCGGCACTGCGCTCAGGAGGGCTTCCGTCACGCCTGGACCGGAGGCGACAACGTCCGTGGTTTCGTATTGCGACGCAAGTGATTTACTCACACTCGCGTCAACCGTCGAGCTCAATGTCAAAGTCGCGACGATGTATCCGACCGCGATCACCACGGCAAGTATCGACGCCACATAGCGCCCGGCATGCGCCCGCGCCTGGGCAAACGCCAGACCCTTCATCGCAGTGCGCCCGAAGCTGCGGGAACATCGGCCAGGTCGTCGGCACCGAGGGCTCGCATGGCACCGATCACCGAGTCGACAGTGGGAGCGTCGATCTCGCCGGCAATGCGCCCGTCTGCGATCAACACGACGCGGTCCGCGTACGACGCCGCCACCGGATCGTGCGTCACCATGACGACGGTCTGACCGGTCTCCCGGACACTGGTGCGCAAGAGCCCCAGAACCTCTGTCCCGGAACGAGAATCCAGGTTGCCAGTGGGCTCGTCGGCAAAGATCACGTCGGGCTGCGGCAGTAGTGCGCGGGCGACGGCTACGCGTTGCTGCTGACCGCCCGACAATTCGTGCGGAAGGTGATCGAGACGCTGCGACAGGCCCAGCTTGCCGATCACCTCGTCCATCCACTCGGGCGAGGGCTCACTGCTCGCCAACTTCATCGGCAGCAGCATGTTTTCCCGAGCAGTGAGCACCGGTAGCAGGTTGAACGCCTGGAAGACGAACCCGATTCGCTCGCGCCGCAGTTCGGTGAGTTCGGTGTCGCCGAGTTTCGTGACCTCGGTGTCGCCCAGGAAAACCTGCCCACCCGAGACCGTGTCGAGTCCGGCAAGGCAGTGCATGAGCGTCGACTTTCCGGAGCCGGACGGGCCCATGATCGCGGTAAAGCGCTCGCGCCCGAAGTCCACGTCGACTCCGCCGAGCGCGTGCACCGTGGTTTCACCGGTGCCGTACACCTTGGTGACGCCGCGGGCAGTGATCGCCGGCACTTCGGCTGGTTCCGTCGTGGTGTGCGCATGCATTCTTTTGCCCTCCGTAAAGCTTCTCGCTATGACGGAATCGACGTTATTGCAGCGCAAGTGGTCTCCGCGTCGGAGCGCGGGGCGATCTTGGAAAGCCCGGAGTCATCCCGAGGTAGGACTGAAAAGAGCTGCTCGTCAGCCCTCGGTACCGAGGAGATCCGCGCGCCGGACAAGTCCGATCTGGAAAGCGAAGACGACCGCCTGCACACGATCGCGTGAATGGGTCTTCGAAAGAACCCGTCCGACATGGGTTTTCACTGTCGTCTCGGAGACGTGGAATTTCGCGGCGATTTCCGAATTGGACAGCCCGTACGCCATGGCCTCGAGCACCTCGACCTCGCGCGGTGTCAACTCTTCGGGCAACTGCGCTTCGGGCGCCGAGCCTTCCAGGAGCGGTCCGACGTGCTGAAGCAGTCGCCGAGTGGCCCGGGCTTCGATCACCGCGTCCCCGCGGTGCACGGTGCGGATGGCGTCGAGCAACTGCTCCGGTGGCACGTCCTTGAGCAGGAAACCACTGGCGCCCGCCCTGATGGCCGACATCACGTACTCGTCGTTGTCGAAGGTGGTGAGCACCACGACCTTCGGCGCATCGGGGTCGGCCAGGAGCCGACGAGTCGCCTCGATGCCGTCCATCTTCGGCATCTGGACATCCATCAGGACAACGTCTACATGACGGGCGGCCAACTCGGTCAACGCCTGCTGACCGTCCGAAGCCTCGACAACCACCGACAGATCCGGCTGTGAGTCGATGACCATTCGAAAACCTGCGCGGACCAGCTGCTGATCGTCGATCAGTGCCACTGCGATCGGAGCCACGTGTTCGTCCATGCCACTCACCTTAAGACCTTCGGACGTTTCAAGACCTACCCAGACGTTCGTTCGTACGGCAGGACGGCCCGGACGCTGTATCCGCCGCCCGATTTCGGTCCGGCGGTTACTTTGCCTCCGTGCAGTTTGGCTCGCTCGGCCATCCCGATCAGTCCCTGTCCGCCTGGTGACGATTCGACCAGCGCGGCGCTGCCGCCTCGTCCGTCGTCGGCGATACCGAGAACGAGTTCGGTTTCAGCCCACGTCATCTCGACGCTCGCCTGTGCTCCAGGCCCCGCATGTTTGAGAACGTTCGTCAGCGATTCCTGAACGATGCGGTACGCCGTCAACCCCGCGCCGGCGGAGAGTTCACGCGGTTCCCCGCTGACCCTGACGGTGATATCGAGTCCGCTGCTGCGCAACTCGTGGAAGAGACTGTCGATGTCGCCGGCGCCCGGGATCACCGAGAAATCGCGTGGTGTGTCCTCACGCAGGACGGACAGAAGCGATCGCATGTCGGTCAACGCCTGGCGCCCGGTCGAGGCGATGGTTTCGAGTGCCTGAATTGCAGCCTGAGGATCTTTGGCCGCACTGTAGCGTCCGCCGTCGGCTTGGGCGATGACAACCGTCAACGAGTGGGCGACGATGTCGTGCATCTCGCGCGCAATCCTCGACCGTTCGCTGATCGTCGCAATTTCCGCTTCCTGCGCACGCTCGAGTTCGAGAAGCCGAGCACGCTCGGTCAGACCTTCCAACTGTTTGGTGCGCACTCGGCGCAGATCGCCGAACGCCCAGACAGCAAGCATGAAGATCATGACGGCCACGGACTGCATGACCTGCGAAGACACGGTGATTCGGTCGTAGCTGAAGTATCGAACACTCCCGGCGATCGACCCGAGCAATGCCAGCACCAGGCCTGTGAGGGAACTCCACCGTGCGCCGTAGGCAGCAAGTGCATACAGAGAGATGGGAACTACGACGGCGGACGCGAGCAGCGTATTGCCGATGACGATCACGTGCAGAACCGCGAACGCCGCGATGACCATCCCCGAGAGTTCCGGCCGTGAGCGTCGCCATGCCAGCGGAACGGTCATGCCCAGCGAGATGAACACCGCAAGCGGACTCGCCTCGACCGCAACGACAACGCTGAAGAGTGCGGCAACCGTCGCAATGCAGATGTCCACACCGCGAGCATGATCCGCGCTCCAACGGACGAAGCGCTCACTAGTCGGAAAACGAGCCATGCCGCCAACAGTAGCTTTTACTCAGCTTCGGCAACTTCAACTCAGGCGCGGTAACCGCCGTCTTCGAGTCCGGCCTCGATTTCGAATCGGTTCCGCGGCCCCCTGTGACGCAGTTCCTCACGCAGGTACAACAACCCGAATGCGATTCCGTACCTGGCCCATTGGTCTGCGTGAACGGCCTCGTGCCGAAGGACGGATCGAGTCGTGTTCCGTCGGGTGAGATATACACCACCGAGAGTTGTTCCGCCTCTGGCGAACCCGCGGCGCAGTCCGGAGGCGACAAAGATTCCGGACTCGTCGTCGAAGCGGATGTCCGCGCCGAGAATCCTGGCGTACAGCAGGGCGACGCGGGTGACGAACGCGGACTGCGCGCTGCCCCGACTCGCTCGGATCAGCGGCAGCCCGCGTCGTGCACACACGAGAAGATCAGCCCAGCAGTTTTTCGCGGAGCGCCTTGTCCTTGTCGAGCACCATGGACTCGAGGCTCTCCTGGAACGCCACCATCCGCTGCTGCAGTGCGGGATCCGAAGCACCGAGAATCCGAGCAGCCAGCAGACCGGCGTTGCGAGCGCCACCGATCGACACTGTCGCCACCGGGACGCCGGCCGGCATCTGGACGATCGAAAGCAGCGAATCCATACCGTCGAGGTACTTGAGCGGCACCGGAACACCGATGACGGGCAACGGCGTAGCCGATGCAACCATGCCCGGAAGATGCGCGGCGCCGCCGGCACCGGCGATGATGACCTTGATTCCGCGGCCGGCAGCTTCCTTGGCGTAGTCGAGCATCCGCTGAGGCGTGCGGTGCGCCGAGACCACACCGACCTCGAAGCGGATACCGAACTCCGCAAGAGCTTCGGCTGCAGCTTCCATGATCGGCCAATCCGAATCGCTGCCCATGATCAGGCCGACCTGCGCGCTCTCACTCACCGTGTACATCCCATCCGTCGGTCCAAACTGCGTACGAAAGCCAATGTGCTGCGCGCTCGGCGCGTTCCCGAACTGCGGCAACGTAATTCGGATCGTCGATGGATCCGGCGCCGCCCACGATGTTGACGTGCCCGATCTTGCGATCCTTGCGCTCACCCTTGCCGTACAGGTGGATCTTCGCGTCAGGCATCCGCGCGAACAGGTGATGGACGCGCTCGTCCATCGTCATCTCGGGAGCTTCCGGCGCACCGAGAACGTTGGCCATCACGGTGACCGGCGCGATCGGCGACGTATCGCCGAGCGGGTAGTCGAGAACCGCGCGCAGGTGCTGCTCGAACTGAGAGGTGCGGGCGCCGTCCATCGTCCAGTGGCCGGAGTTGTGCGGGCGCATCGCCAACTCGTTGACCACGAGAGTGCCGTCGGTCGTCTCGAACAGTTCGACGGCCATCGAGCCGACCACACCGAGCTCCGACGCGATGCGCAGCGCCAACTGTTCGGCTTCCTCGGCAACGGCACTCGAAAGCTCGGGGGCAGGTGCGATCACGACGGCGCACTGGCCGTTGCGCTGAACCGTTTCCACGACCGGCCACGTAGCGCCCTGTCCGAACGGCGACCGCGCCACCATGGCGGACAGCTCCCGACGCATCGAGACCATTTCCTCGACGATCAGCGGTACACCCTTGTTGAGCTGCTCGGTGACGATGGCTTCTGCTTCGTCCTGATCGTCGGTGATCCAGACGCCGCGGCCGTCGTAGCCTCCGCGTGTTGCCTTGATGACGAGCGGCCAACCGTGTTCGGAGCCGAAACGCACGACGTCTTCCGCCCACGTCACTTCGGCGTACGCGGGTACGGGTGCGCCCAGTTCGGCAAGTTTGCGACGCATGAGCAGTTTGTCCTGAGCGAAGATCAGAGCCTGCGGCGGCGGCTGAACGTTCACGCCTTCGGCAACAAGAACCTCGAGGTGCTCAGTCGGCACGTGCTCGTGGTCGAACGTGAGTGCATTGGAACCGACCGCTGCACGGCGGAGAGCATCGAGGTCGGTGTGGCTGCCCAGTACGACGTCGGGGCTGACCTGAGCTGCCGGTTCGTCCGCGGTCCCGGAGAGCACTCGGAGCGTCTGGCCCAGGGCCACCGCCGCCTGGTGCGTCATCCTGGCCAACTGTCCGCCACCGATCATGGTGACGACGGGCATGGATGCTTTTGCCGGTCGAGGGGTGGTCGGGCGGGCGGGGATCTGCGCGGGATCGTTGTTGCCGGTCACGGCTCTCTATGTTGTCATGTGCCGCGTTCGCCCGTTCATTCAGCGTTCCCAATCTGTGATTCTGCTGATGATTCCGCGGCAAATTGGTGGTAACGCGGTTTCGTTTCGTAAACTCATCTGTTGTGCCATTTGTCGACGGGGTCATTGCCCGCATACCCCAACCGTTTCGTGACATCGCTCTGCGTCACAGCGAGCTGATCAAATTCGCGATCGTCGGCGGCACGACCTTCCTGATCGACTCCGGCATCTTCTACACACTCAAGCTGTCGATCCTCGAATCCAAGCCGATCACGGCCAAGATCATCGCCGGCGTCGTCGCGGTCATCGCGTCGTACATTCTCAACCGCGAGTGGTCGTTCAAGAACCGCGGCGGCCGTGAACCAGCGCACGAAGCTGCGCTGTTCTTCATCATCAGCGCCATCGGTGTGGTCATCAGCTTCATCCCGCTGTACATCTCCAGCTACGTCTTCAACCTGCGCGTACCCGAAGTGAGCTTGGCGACGGAGAACATTGCCGACTTCATCAGTGCGTACGTCATCGGCAACCTGCTGCAGATGGCGTTCCGATTCTGGGCCTTCCGCAAGTTCGTGTTTCCCGACGAGAATCCGGAACCGCTCGAACTGTCGGACACCACAGGATTGTCCGAAACCACAGCGCTATCGGAAACCACCGCGCCTGACCCGGTAATTCCGGATGCCGAAGAGGAACTCGGACACTCCTGAGTTTTCGGTCAACGCGGTTCGCGGTGCGGAACGACGTCCGCGGGCGGAGCAGTGTTGGCCACCGGCAGGAAGACCGCGAACAAGGCAGGCTTACGCCGCTGCAGTTCCAATCGCCCCCCGTCGGCTTCGATCAGAGCGCGTGCGAGCGCCAACCCGACGCCGGTGGACCCGGCGCCCGAGAATCCTCTGTCGAAGATATGGGGCGCAAGATCGTTTTCCACGCCGGCGCCTTCGTCGGTGACCTCGACGCACACCATCGAGTCACGACGAGACGAACTGCGCCCTGCACCGTCGATCAATCGGACAGACACCGTGCATGTGCCTTCACCGTGTTCGAACGAGTTGTCGACCAGAACGGAAACAGCTTCACGCAGACGCGAACCGGTGGTCGCGGCCATCACCGTGCGGTCGCCTCGTAGGCGGAGCCTGCGCCCCTCTCCGTCGAACTGAGCCTGCCAGTCGCGGGTCACCTGTTCCAGCTCGCCGACTACCGAGACCAAACTCGCCGATGACCCGCTGGTACGCGACGAGCGAATCAGATCGTCGATTCCGTCGGTGAGCCTGTCGACTTGAGCCATGGCTTCCTCTGCCTCGTTCACAACGTCAGGATCTTCGTGAACGGACAACTCGTCCAGGCGCAGCCGCACCGCGGTCAGTCGACTGCGCAGTTGATGCGAGACGTCCGCGACCAGCGCGCGCTCTCGTTGCAGCCGCACGGAGATCTCCACGGTTGCCGCGTCGAGGACGTCGGAAACGCGGTCGAGTTCGGGGATGTCGTGCCGACGAGGATCTGGACGGAAGTCACCTTCGGCGAGGCGCGCCGCCCTGTCTGCTACATCCTGCAGCGGATCGGCAAGCCGACGCGCGGTGACCACGGCGACCACGGTGCCTGCCGTGATGGACAGAAGCACGAGTACGCCGACCGCCATCACCGCCTGCTTCTGCTGGGTGCGCAGGTTCTCCGACGGCACCTCGAGGCGCAACGAGCCGGAGGTGCCCATCGCGAGCGATTCGACGAGTGCGTTCTTGACCGTCGCCTCGCCGACGTCGACACGCGCGGCGCCGTCGACGGCAGTCGGATACACGACAACCAGGCGCCCGTCGTTGGGAGTGAGGACTTTGAGCGAATCGGTGTTCAACGCACCTTCGACGAGTCCGTTGGTCCCCTCTTGCGCAATGACCTCAGCGGCCATCCGGTCGAGTCGCACCCGGAGATCACTCCGCGTGACGTCCTCCACCCAGAGCCACGCCGTGTAGATCAGCGGAACCCCCAGCAGCAACGCCGTCATGATCACGACAGCGAGAATCGACTGCAATATGCGACGCCGCATGCCGGCAGTTCCTGATTCTCGAGAAGCTAATCGGTGTTGATTCGGAAACCGACACCGCGGACGGTGGCGATTCTGCGTTCCACGGCCGGGCCTTCGTCACCGATCTTTCGGCGCAGCCACGACATGTGCATGTCGAGTGTCTTCGATCCACGTAGCTCGACGTCGCCCCACACCTCGCGAAGGATCGTATCGCGCGAGACTACTTCCCCGGCATGCTCGAGGAGGACTCGCAGAAGTTCGTATTCCTTGTTGGCCAAGGCGATTTCGGAGCCGTTGACGAGTACGCGACGCGCCGCCGGCTCGAGCCTGATGCCACCGACCTCTACGATCGTGTCCTCGCGGCCACCGTGGCGACGCAAGAGTGCTCGCACACGTGCCATCAACTCGGCGAGACGAAACGGCTTACTGACGTAGTCGTCAGCGCCAGCGTCCAGGCCGACCACGAAGTCGACTTCGTCGGTTCTGGCGGTCAGCATCAGCACGGCGAGCGAGGTGCGATGCGCACGAATCTGTCGACACACTTCGAGGCCGTCCATACCGGGAAGGCCGAGATCGAGAATCAGCAGATCGAAATCACCTTCGAGCGCCTGCTGCAACGCAGCGGGTCCGGTCGGTTCGACCGTCACCGAATACCCTTCACGCCCCAATGCGCGGGAGAGGGGTGCAGCAATGGCCTCGTCGTCTTCGGCTAGCAATACGGCAGTCACACGAACAGACTACGGACAACACGCCTTTGCACGTTGATTACCAGCCATTTCGATCGTTCGGGTCGTCGCTTTCACCTGGCGGCCGCTGTGGTGGAGGCGGTGGTGGCTGCTGCGTGGAATCGAAAACCTGGTGATACAGCAGGGCGTGAACGTGCTCGACATCCGGAATGTCGTCGAATTCGAGCGGATCGTCACTGGCAGAAGCGATGACCAGAGTTCCGGTCTTGAGCATTCGATCGACCAGGCCGTGGCGGAACTGAACATTGCTGATCCGCCCCATGGGAATGTCGATACCGGTGTGCGTGAGCACTCCGTGGCGGATGAGTACACGTCGATCGGTGACGATGAAATGCGTGAACTTCCAGACCGTGAACGGCGCAATCGATCTCCACGCCACGACGGCGAGCCAGACGATTCCGACGGCGATGGACGACACGGCCCGAGCCGTGCCGTCCAATCTCGTCTGAGCGAGGCCCAACAAGAACCCGGCGACGGCCGTGGCAAGCACGAACGTCAGCGCCGGAAGCACCAACATCTTCCAATGAGGATGGCGATGCAGTATCAGTTCCTCGTCCTGAGCGAGGGCGTCTTCGGGATATCCCATGACCGGAAGTCTGCCATCCCGCACCGACTTTCAGGCACACCGACTTTCAGGCACACCGACTTTCGGGCTGATGCTCAGGGCTGCGCGATCTTTCGCAGCACCAGCGGGGTCACGACGATGATGATGCCGTAGAGCACCATCCACACACCGACCACGATGCGGAAGACGTCGAGCGAAAGTTCCGGCTGCAACAGGACGATTGCACCGGCAACGATGCTGATGACTCCGAGCACAATCGACAGGCCGCGATCGACCGTGTGGCCGGATGCTGCATCGACCAGGTCGAGCACGCCTCGGAACACCCACCACGCGCCGATCACCAATGCGATCAGGACCACGGTCTGCAACGGGCTTCGGAGAACGAGGAATCCGAGGAGCACTGCCAACGCTCCGGAGATCGCGACCAACGTCCGGGTTCCACCCGTAGCCGTCACGTCTGCGAACGAACGGATGATCTGGACGAGTCCGAATCCGAACAGCTGAATCGCGATGACGACCGCCACCACGAACAGGGTGGCATCCGGCCACGCGAGTACCGCGATACCCAGGCCCAATGTGAGGACACCGAGCAGCACCGTCACGCCGGTGAGTACGCGGCGGGCGCTCTCGGCCGTCTCGGCTTCGGTCGGAACAACGATCGGTGTGGTCATGACGCCCCTAGGCAGCTAAGTAAATCCCGCAGTCGAGTGAAATGAAGGACGGACGGTTGGTTCGAAACAGGTCCGGGCCAAAAATTAGCACTTTGGTGCCAGAAAATCCGGCAAGGCTCACGATTCGGTTACCGGGGCGGCCCGAAGGTGTGTGATGTCACCCGCTGCGACCGCAAAGGTCTCTCCTTCTGCTCCCTCGATTTCGATGACGACGCGGCCGGAAGTGTCGACGTCGGTCGCGATACCGAACACCTCCTTGTCGCCCGGCAAAACCGCGCGGACTCGTTTACCCAGCGTCCCGCAGCGCTGCCGGTACTCGGCAGCCAACACAGATGTATCCCATTTCGATGATTCCCAAGCACGGAATTGAGTCGCCAACTCGCGGGCGATTGCTCGAACGAGGGTGTCACGGTCGACTGTCGATGCTTCTTCGATCAGGAGCGATGTGGCGGTCGGGACGGGCAGTTCCTCGACACCCAAGCTCACGTTCAGTCCGATGCCCACCACTACCGCGGGATCGGGCGCCGTCCTGGCCACCTCGGCGAGAATTCCGGCCACCTTCTTGTCACCGATGAGAACGTCGTTCGGCCACTTGAGTTCTGCGGGCACTTCCGCCACGTTGCGCAGTGCGTCGACGACCGCGATTCCCGACAGCAGCGGGAGCCAGCCCATGTCTGCGAGATTCATTCCGGGCA
Organism: Rhodococcus sp. NPDC056506; assembly: GCF_042794945.1. Taxonomy (NCBI): domain Bacteria; kingdom Bacillati; phylum Actinomycetota; class Actinomycetes; order Mycobacteriales; family Nocardiaceae; genus Rhodococcus; species Rhodococcus sp. NPDC056506. Next base: position 55,633 of record NZ_JBHTSW010000029.1, read on the forward strand.
TCGACAACAGAACCGACATCGAGATCTGCGCTTGCGGCGGACTCACCCAAGTGCGCGAATGCCGGCCGCGCGCACTCGCCTGATATTCGGCGATCAGAACATGACGGTCGGCATCCGGATCTGCCGCTCGCGCAAGGAGATCCGCGTTCGTCGAACCGGTCTCCGCGACCACGTCGAGGCGGTTCCAGAAAACGCGCGCGTCGTCGTTGTCGCTGCGCACGAGTGCGCGGCGTAGGGCATTGCCGTCGAGGGGCGGTCGGTTCAAGTCGGTCCACATAGCCCCAGCCTATGACGACGGCGAGAATGTACTGGTCAGTAGCTTGAGCCCGCGAAACCGCGACAATCGGACCTGCCTTCGAAGCCCCCCACACACTCTCGTTAAGCTCACGTCCATGACCACTGTCCAAGAGCCGAACGCGCCGGAGGCGGCGGCCGCACCCGATATCCACACGACCGCGGGAAAGCTCGCGGACCTGCGGAATCGCCAAGCCCAGGCGCAGGCACCGAGCGGCGAAGCCGCTATCGACAAGGTGCACGCCAAAGGCAAGCTGACCGCCCGCGAGCGCATCACCGCCCTCCTCGACGAGGGCTCCTTCGTCGAACTCGACGCACTGGCACGGCACCGAAGTGTGAACTTCGGTCTCGCTGACAACCGCCCGGTCGGCGACGGCGTCGTCACCGGTTACGGCACCATCGACGGCCGCGACGTCTGTGTCTTCTCACAGGACGCCACCGTCTTCGGCGGATCGCTCGGCGAAATCTACGGTGAGAAGATCGTCAAGGTCATGGACCTCGCGATCCGCACCGGTCGCCCCCTCGTCGGCATCAACGAAGGTGCAGGCGCGCGCATCCAGGAAGGCGTCGTCTCTCTCGGCCTCTACGGCGAGATCTTCCACCGCAACGTCCAGGCCTCGGGTGTCATCCCCCAGATCTCACTGATCATGGGGCCCGCCGCCGGCGGCCACGTCTACTCCCCCGCGCTGACCGACTTCGTCGTCATGGTCGACGAGACCTCCCAGATGTTCGTCACCGGCCCCGACGTCATCAAGACGGTCACCGGTGAAGACGTCACGATGGAAGACCTCGGCGGTGCTCGCACCCACATGGTCAAGTCCGGTGTCGCCCACTACGTCGCTTCCGGCGAGCAGGACGCACTCGACTACGTCAAGGACCTGCTCAGCTACCTGCCGTCCAACAACCAGGCAGCAGCTCCCCGCGGCGAGATCACCGACCCCATCGTCGGTTCGATCGAAGAAAGCCTGACCGCCGAGGACATCGAACTCGACACACTCATCCCGGATTCGGCCAACCAGCCGTACGACATGCACGAGGTCATCCGTCGCATCCTCGACGACGACGAGTTCCTCGAGGTCCAGGCCGAGCGCGCGATGAACATCATCGTCGGTTTCGGTCGCGTCGACGGACGCTCGGTCGGCATCGTCGCCAACCAGCCCACCCAGTTCGCCGGCTGCCTCGACATCGACGCGTCCGAGAAGGCCGCTCGCTTCGTGCGCACCTGCGACGCGTTCAACGTCCCGATCATCACCCTCGTCGACGTTCCCGGCTTCCTCCCCGGAACCGAGCAGGAATACAACGGCATCATCCGCCGCGGCGCGAAGCTCCTCTACGCGTACGGCGAAGCAACGGTCGGCAAGATCACGGTCATCACCCGCAAGGCGTACGGCGGAGCGTACGACGTCATGGGCTCCAAGCACATGGGCGCCGACGTCAACCTGGCATGGCCCACCGCTCAGATCGCCGTCATGGGTGCATCCGGAGCAGTCGGATTCGTCTACCGCAAGCAGCTTCTCGAAGCCGCCAAGAACGGCGAAGATGTCGATGCATTGCGCCTCAAGCTGCAGAACGAGTACGAGGACACACTCGTCAACCCGTACGTCGCCGCTGAGCGCGGATACGTCGACGCAGTCATTCCCCCGTCGCACACCCGCGGACAAATCGTTTCCGCATTGCGACTGCTCGAGCGCAAGGCCGTTTCCCTTCCGCCCAAGAAGCATGGGAACATTCCCCTATGACCGCAACCACCGAGGACATTCTCAGCGAAGATGTCGCACTGGCGGAGACTGCACCGACCAACGGTGCAGTCGTCGAGGGAAGCGCGACGGACGTCTCGCTCACCGAGCTGACCGAGACGTCGACCTCCGACGCGTCGGTCATCAAGATCGTCAAGGGTTCGCCCACCGACGTCGAGATCGCGGCACTGGTCAGCGTGCTCGCTGCAGCTGCCGGCAGCGGTCAGGCTCCCGAGTCCAATGTTCCCGCGGAGACCTGGGGCGATCCGACTCAGTTCCACCGCACGCGTGCGCCGTTCTCGCCGTACGCGTACCTGAACCCCGCGATCCGTCGCAGCTGACAATCAGTATCTGCTGACGTGACTCAACTGGTTCTAGCTTCCGCGTCCCCGGCACGCCTCGCAGTTCTGCGGGCGGCCGGGGTTTCGCCGCTTGTCCGTGTCTCCGGTGTCGACGAGGACAAGATTGCCGACAACCTCGGCCCCGACGCCGCTCCCGAAAAAGTCGTGACGGTGTTGGCCGAAGCCAAGGCCGCCGAAATCGTCCCCGGCCTCGCCGCCGACAATCTCACCGACGTAGTCGTTGTCGGGTGCGATTCGATGCTCCTGATCGACGGGCAGCTTCAAGGTAAGCCGGGCAGCGTCGATATCGCCCGAAAGCGATGGGCTGCAATGGCCGGTCGCAGCGCCACCCTCCTGACCGGGCACTGTGTCCTGCGCGTGGCCGACGGCCGCATCGTTCGCATGGCCTCGGATCACAGCGCAACGGTCGTTCATTTTGCGCAACCTTCCACCGAGGATCTCGAGGCATACCTGGCAACGGGCGAGCCGCTCCAAGTTGCCGGAGCATTCACCCTCGACAGTCTCGGCGGCTGGTTCGTGGAGAGGATCGAGGGCGATCCCTCGAGTGTCATCGGTATCGGATTACCTTTGGTGCGAACGCTTCTCGAGCGCGTGGGAGTTTCCGTCTCGGATCTCTGGCGCACGCAGAGCATCTTCTGACGCGTTTTCTCCAAGCCCGTTTTCCCAAGCACCACTGACCAGCCCCGCATCGGGTCCATGCCGATGCGAAGCTGGTCTTTTTGTTGTCTCCGTATAGGTTTGCGTCTTCAGGTTTTGAAGGTGGTGTTCGCCGGCCGCGGGTGCCGCTGCGGGTCGATCGAGGGCGGCGGGATGAACCACGGTTTGTTGTCGACGCCGATTCGGATTTCCCATTTTCCGACGAACCCCGTTTTGCGGTGCATCAAGCGGTGGTGCGAGCGGCAGAGTAGGACAAGGTTGTTCATCACTGTCGGACCACCGTTCGCCCAGTGCCGGATGTGGTGTGCGTCGGTCCAGGCCGGTACGCATGTGCAGCCGGGGAAGGCGCAGCCCTTGTCTCGGGCGATCAGCGCGACGCGCTGTTCGGCGTTGACCAATCGTTTTCCGGGTTTCGCATCCAACGGCGCGCCGTGAGCGTCGAGCAACACCGTCGAGAGGAAACAGTCGCACCCCAACAACCGCGTCTGCGACACCGACAGAGGCCCGAGCCATGGCATGTGCCCGACATCGAGATCTGACAGGTCCAGATCGGGCGAGCCTTCGTCGTCCACATCAGAAGGTGCAGCGGCGCAGTCCCGATGCTCGGCAAGATCCCGCGCATTGATGTGCACGTTCACATGCGGACGCTGACCACCATCGGTACCGGTCTTGGCGCAGTCGAGGTAGCGGCGGATCAGTTCGGTGAACCCGTCCGCGGTCCGCTTCGCCGCCGACCGGGCATCGGGAGTTCCGTCGGGTGCTGGGGTGGGCATCGTCAGATTCGACAACGCCGACAGCAACATTTCGCCGGTGAGGGCGTCGAAATCACCGCGCACCATCACCCGACCGTTGAGTGTCGATGCGATACGGAGCTCGTTGCGGTCGACATCTTCGGCAGGTGGAATCTCATCGGATTCGAACAGCCGCTCCAAGGTCGCGATGACGTGCCGCACCTTCGTTGTCGTCGCCTCCACACCCGACGCAGCTGCGAGCAACAAGTCGATGCAGCGAGGGAGTGCTTCCTCCGACATCCCCTTCGGCGGGGATTCGCAGAACGCCACGATCAACACTGCGTGATCGAACGAGCAATCCCCACAATCGAATCTCGCTGCTACCGCGGGAAACGGCCGCAAAGCGGCGCCCAGGGCGGCGATCTTCTTCCCGTCCCGAACCTGCAGCATCGTGTTCGCCGCCAACCACGCACCCACCCCGCGAGAGGCGATCACCTGATCATCCGGGCGCATCGACAGTTCGTCCACCACCGCAACCCGAACGGCTTCCAGGCGCAGAATCTCCGCACTCGCCGACACCGCGGCCTCACGCAACTCCGCGGCAGACAACCGCCACAGGCGTCCGCGCAACCCCACCGCAGAACCCGACACCACATCCGACGACCAGACGCTCATTGAATCCCCCGATCCCCTACACACAGGGTACTCGAACACCCGTTCGAGTCAAGGGCAATTCTCAGACTGGCGAATTGACCCGAGGTAGGGCAGTCGACGCCAATCCGATGCCGAGCGCAATTGCTGCGATGATCGCGAGTACACGGCGCTGAGCTTCGAGAAACGCTTCGCCGGCAGCGGCCCGAGTGGATGCGTACGCGGCATCAACTGCTACCTGAACGGATTGACCCCCGGCACCAGCGGAGCCGTCGCGGCGACATTGCGGCGCCACCTCCATCGGTGTTCCCGATGCCAATTGACTTGTCGCACAATCGACAAAGGCCTTTTCTGCGATGTCGACGAGACCAGGGGCCATGCCGGCCGCTTCGAGGTGTGCAACGTATTCAGGCCGCTCCCCCTGCACCGCTTGCGGAGCCTGCCCTGCCACGAGCGAGAAGAACACCACGCCGATCAATGCCAGTCCGATGGAGCTACCGACCTGCTGAACGGTCGGGAGAAGCCCGGACACCGAACCTGCGTGCGCCGGCTCGACCGTCGCGAGGATCGCGGTTTGCAGAGGTGCCACGAACAGTCCCAGCCCAGCGCCTCCCAGAAGCAGTGGCCCGGCCAGCGCCAGCCAGCGTGGATCAGTTCCCTCGTGTTCGAGGATGACCGACAATGCGATCAGCGAGCCGGCAAAAACCACCATCCCCAGAATCAGGACACGGTTTCCGAGCATCCGGTACACCGCCGATGAGAGAACTGCCGCCACACCCATGCCGACGGCCCACGGCAGCGTCATCACTCCCGCTCTCAGCGCGGAGAATCCGAATCCGAACTGGAGCGTCAGGCTGATGGTGAAGATCAGCGAAGTCAAGGTCCCGAAGAACACGAAGGCAAGAATCGCACCGATGGCAAAGGCTCGGTCGCGGAAAAGCTCGAGACGAAGGACGGGATCGCCGCCTCGTTTCCCCAGACGCGATTCGTAGAGCACAAAGGCCAGTGCCACCGGCACCGACATCGCGAGCATTACGACCAGCCCTGCCGGCCATCCGCGCGCCCTTCCCTCGGCCAGGGGAAGGATCAGCAGGAACAGCGCCAGTGATGACAGTGCGGCGCCGATGAGGTCCAGTGAGCGCACATGCTCGGCGCGAGCATCGACGAGATGGAAGAACCCGAGGATCAAGGCGGCGATACCGATGGGGACGTTGACGAAAAAGATCAGGCGCCAACCCCAGTCGAAGAGATTCCATTCGATGAGCAGCCCGCCGACCACGGGTCCACTGACCGTTGCCAGCCCTATCGTCGCTCCGTAGATCCCGAACACCCGCGGATGCCTCGCCTTCGGGAACAGACCCGAGATGATGGCAAACGTCTGCGCCGACATCGAACCGGCCGCCAGCCCTTGCAGGCCGCGGAAGACGATCAACATCGTCGCGCTCTGAGCAAGCCCGCACAGCAACGAGGCTGCGACGAATACGGACAGGGCGGTCAGAAACACAACCCTGCGACCGAACAGGTCCCCCAGCCGGGCCGCGGTGATCAAGGAACACGCGAAGGCCAGGATGTACACACTGACCATGAGCAACTGCGCTGAGACGCCGGCTTGAAGATCGACGGCGATGCTCGGTAGCGCGACATTGACGATGGTTGCGTCGAGCAACTGCATGAACGCCGCCGCCAGACTCGTGGCCAAACCGAGCCAGGGCGTCAGAGAAGTTGATCGCCGTCCGCCCTTGTGGTCGGCGCCGACAGCGTCACCTAAAGGGTCCGGAAGCACCGAATGATCCTAATCGACACGACCCTTCTAGAACCTGTTCTTGTTTAGATTGTAGTATTTCGGACAATTCAGTCCCGCAGATGGGATAGTTCGTCGTCTGCCCATTTTCAGAGCAGGCTTCTCGACGACACACGCAGGAGTTCTACTCGATGGATCTGAACTTGATCACCCATTGGCACCCGCTTCCTGGACGGGTAATCGAATGGGGCGTCACGCATGCTTCCGCTCAGCGAGCCGCCGAAGCCGAGATCGACCGAGAACTACCCCCGACCACGATGCAGGATCGCCACCTGCGACGCGCCCGCGTCACAGCAGAAAAGGGCGATCCTCAGTCTCCGTGGATCGGTATCGCCTTCGATTTCGCCGGAACCCTCGACCGCGACGCCATGACGCGAGCCCTGCAGCGATACGTCCGACGACACGACACACTGCACAGCTGGTTCTCCTTCGACGAGGCCACCACCGACGCAGCAGACACCTCGTTCGAGGTCCGTCGACACGTCGTGCCGGTCGAGAGCATCGAACTCGAGTACCGCATCGGCGACGACGTCTCCGAAGCCGAGGCGATTCGCGCGCTCGTCGCCACCAAATTCGCCACGGAAACCAGCGCGCTGCAGTGGCCGGCATTCGTTTTCGGCGCCGTCGAGCACGATCACACGCACACGGAAGCCGAGCCGAGTTTCACCCTGTTTCACGCCGTCGACCACGCTCACTCGGACATGAACTCGATGGTCCTGATGTACGCAGAATTGCGTCAGCTGTATGCAGCGGAAACGACCGGGACACATCCCGAGCTAGGCCCTGCGGGAAGTTACGCGCAGTTCGGCCGAGTCGAGCAAGCACGGACAACCGAGCTGACGATGCAGTCACCCGAAGTACACCAGTGGCTCGGTTACCTCATGCGCAGCGGCGGCTCGTTTCCCGGATTTCCCCTCCCACTCGGGGCCGAGGACGCCCCCAAACCGGCTATCGGTTCGCGATTCGACCTGGCCGACGACACCGAGTGCGAAAAATTCGGTGCGATTTGTAAAGCCAACGGCGCCAACTTCATCGGCGGAATTTTCACCGCTCTCGCGATCGCGGAATTCGAACTGGCCGGGCGCGACAAGTACATTGCTCTCTCGCCGGTCAGCACGCGAACCGAGGCCGACTCGTTTGCGCAGGGTTGGTACATCAATCTGATCCCCGTCGGCATCGACGTCGACGACAAACGACGTTTCACCGAATTGGCGAAAGTCGGACAGCAGGGTTACCACGACGGCAAAGCGCTGCTGGACGTTTCCGTTCAGCAGGTCATCGATCTCGTTCTCTCCAGCATGTCGGACGAGAACTCCTCAGCACCCGGCGGACTGTCGAAAACGCTCACGCCGCCGCCGATCGTCTCGTACATCGACGGTCGACGCATGCCGGATCCATACAGTTACGTCGAGACGAAGGCAACGGGAATCGTCGGCGGCAAAGAGACTCAGATCGCGTCGATGTGGATCAACCGGATGCACACCGGTACGTGGATCGCCGTGTCACACCCCGACACCCCCATTGCCCACGAGTCGGCCACCCGCTTCGCCGAGCACGTCTCGAACATCATCAAAACAGTTGCAGCTCAGGGCGACTACTCGTTCTCCGCACCAGAGGGAGTGTCCTGATGCATGTCACCTCGATCGATCGATACGGACTCGACCCCGGAATCGTCACCGAATGGTCGCTCCAACCCGCTGAAGGCGCCGTCACGGAGTCGGAGGTACCACCGTCGTACAACCAGCATTTTCATCTCGAAACTGCGCGAACACACGGCATGGGCCGGAGTGTGTGGATGGCAGCCGCATTCGACCTTCCCGGCGAGCTGAATCGGCCGGCACTCGATCTCGCACTGCGCCTGTTCATCAGTCGCCATGACACGCTGCACACTGGATTCGAGGTGGGCGAGTTCACCACCACCCGTATGGGACTCGACCCTGAAGGCACACACATCGAGACTTCCGAGCCTCTGAAATTCGATTCCACCGAAGACCTACGAGCGCACCTCAAGAAGCGATTCACGACGGTGTGCGATCCCCTGACCTTCCCTGCCTACACGTTTGCCACGGTCGAACGCGAAGAGCACTACACGGTTCTGAGCGCGTTCGATCACACACTCGTCGACGGCTATTCGTTGGTCATCGCCCTCGGGGAACTGCGACAGATCTACGAGGGACTGATCGTCCTCCCCGAACTCGGCGACCGCGAGGCCGTCGACGCAGTGATGAACCGGTTGGGTGACCCGGGAAGTTTCGTGCGGTACTGCGAATTGGAGGCCGACGCTCTGCTTCCCGTCGACAACGACCCCCGAATCCGCGAGTGGGCCAGGTTCTACGAGATCTGCGGTGGCACCTCGCCGAGTTTCCCCTTGGATCTCGGCGTCGAGGGAGGAAAGCCCGCGCCGCAGGGCGCCGATGTGCGCGTGCTTCTCGACGAAGAACTGACGGCGACGTTCGACGAGATCTGCCTCTCCGCCGGCGGTAGCGTTTTCACCGGAATCCTCACTGCGATGGGCCTTTCCGTTCACTCGTACACTGGACAGTCGACACTTCCGCTGCAATTCCCGCTTCACATCCGCAAAGATCCGCGATGGGCCGACGCGATCGGTTGGCTCACCACGAGTGCGCCGATCACGGTGCAGATCACTCCCGATACGGATTTCGGTGCATCCCTTGCACATACGCACGCGTCGTTCCGAGTTGCGTTGACGCTCGAAGGCGTCACCATGGCTCAGGTTCGAGATGCTTTGGGCGACAAGATTCGACGCACGCGCACCGACGTCTTCATGGTGTCGTACATCGACTACCGCAAACTGCCCGGCACCGACGATCACGATCTCCTCAACGCTCATCACATCAGCAACGTTACGGTCGCCGACGATGCCCAGTTCTGGATTTCGCGGACGAACCGCGGTCTCTCGCTGCGCTCTCGCTTCCCGGACACCGACACCGCAAACGAAACCATGGTGAATTTCCTCACCGAACTCGACCGGATTCTGAGAGAGGTCTGCGCCCGGGGCGTGACGCCGATCGGAAGTGTCACCGAACAATTGAGAGATTCGAGCGTCGGAGCAGGAACACCGAGAATTTAGTTTCGGCAACGGGTACGAGCAGGCAGAACCTGCTTCCAGGCGTCTCGCCTTGCGCACAGCGCATAGAATCGATCAAGTCCGTGTTCGAACCGAACGATTCGTCTTCAGGAGTACGCCCGTGCCCGTTGCCCCCGATCCCTCCACCGCGTTTGCCGAGTTCGCGCATCCCGACCGGTTGGTCTCGACGGAATGGCTCTCGGCGAATCTCGGTGCGCCGGGTCTCAAGGTCGTCGAATCCGATGAAGACGTGTTGTTGTACGACGTCGGCCACATCCCCGGTGCCGTCAAGATCGACTGGCATCTCGACCTCAACGATCCGGTCACCCGCGACTACATCGACGGCGCAAAGTTCGCGGAGTTGATGAACCGCAAGGGCATCAGCCGCGACGACACCGTGGTCATCTACGGCGACAAGAGCAACTGGTGGGCCGCGTACGCACTGTGGGTCTTCACCCTGTTCGGCCACGAGGACGTCCGCCTGCTCGACGGTGGCCGCGATGCGTGGATCGCCGAGAACCGCGACACCGCTTTCGACGTTCCCGACATCACGTCGACCGATTACCCGGTCGTCGAGCGCAACGACGCTCCCATTCGCGCATTCAAGGACGACGTCCTCGCACACTTGGGCGACGGGCCGCTCATCGACGTGCGATCTCCGCAGGAGTACACCGGCGAGCGCACCCACATGCCCGACTACCCCGAAGAGGGTGCGTTGCGCGGTGGACACATCCCCAGCGCTCTCAGCATTCCCTGGGCGAAGGCAGCGGCCCCGGACAGCCGCTTCCGCACCCGCGCGGAACTCGGCGAGATCTACGGCGACCTGTCCGCCGACGACGACATCGTCGCGTACTGCCGCATCGGTGAGCGTTCCAGTCACACCTGGTTCGTGTTGACCCATCTCCTCGGCTACCCGAATGTTCGGAACTACGACGGTTCCTGGACCGAGTGGGGCAATGCCGTGCGCGTCCCGATCGTCCAGGGCGAACAGCCCGGCGCCGTTCCTTCCTCCGTATCGGCGTCATGAGCGCTCTACCTTCGGCTCTGGCCGAAATCGTCGAAGACTTCGCAGCCGTCGGAGCCTCGGACAAGCTCACCCTTCTCCTCGAGTTCAGCCGAGAACTGCCGCCGTTGCCGGCGGAGCTCGAACAGAGCGCGATGGAGCCGGTCCCCGAATGCCAGTCGCCGCTGTTCCTCTCGGTCGACGATTCGGACCGCGACAACGTTCGCCTGTACTTCAGCGCTCCCCCCGAGGCTCCCACCACGCGTGGTTTCGCATCGATCCTCGCGCAGGGGCTCGACGGTCACAGCGCCGACGAGATTCTCGGTGTACCCGACGACTTCTATTCGGCACTCGGTCTCGCAGAAGCTGTGAGCCCGCTCCGTCTGCGCGGAATGTCGGCCATGCTCGCGCGCATCAAGCGGCACTTGCGGGGCTGAAAACATGGAGTTCACCGAACTGGCCGACTATGCGATTCCGGCCGGCGCACTCGTCGAATGGTTGCCGTGCGCAACCGGGCCCTGGGTTCCGGATCCGCGGCCCGTCTCCTACATTCACGAGGCACATCTCAACCGTTCCGCTGCCGGCGCAGGCGACAAGTCTTGGCTGGGAACAGCTTTCGAGATTTCCGGCCCGCTCGACGTCGACGCCTTCCGAGTTGCACTCGGCCGGTGGATCGACCGTCATGAAGTTCTGCGCTCGCATACCGTCCTCGAACCCTCGAGCGGCGAGATCACCCGGCACACCGTCCCGATCGGCGGCATCGACATCGGGGTCGTCAGCCACGGCTACGACGCGTCCAGCCAGGACAACTTCGATCACCTTCACCGCCTGTTCGACGACTACGCGTCGCCGCACAGTTGGCCGTCGTACGTCTTCGCGACGTTGACGCCGCGCGGTGGCGACGGTCCGTTCACCGTGTTCTTCGCAGCGGACCATTCGATCATCGACGGGTTTTCCATCGTGCTCGTCGCTCACGAGATCGCAGCGCTGTACCGCGAGGCGACGACCGGCAGTGCGGCGAATCTGTTCCCCGTGGGCAGCTACGTCGATTTCGGTGCCGTCGAACGCGAGCAGATGGCCGACATGGAGGCCGAAAAGGCTGCGGTCGAGATCTGGCGCGGCGCGCTCGGCAGTGACGGATTACCCCAGTTCCCGCTACCGATCGGTGAACGTGGAAACGAATCTCAGAACGGCTTGTCGACCTGGCTTCTCGACGCCGACCAGTCCAAGGCCTTCAGTTCTACGTGCGCAGCCTCTGGCGTGGGGTATTTCGCCGGACTGCTCGGCGGCCTTGCCGCCGTGGGTCGCGAAGTCGCGGCAGCCGATCGATTCGAGGTCGTGACGCCGGTTCACACCCGTAGCGCCCAGGAATGGGCGGGTGCGCTGGGCTGGTTCGTCGGACTGTGCCCAGTCGAGTTCGTGGTCGGATCGAACTGTTCGTTCGGCGACCTCGCGAAGCGCGCCGCCGACTCGATCGCTTCGGTCAAGCCTGCCGCCGCTGTCCCGTTCGATCGGATCGGCGAGCACCTCGGAACGCCCATCCGACCGCGATTCGTGGTGTCCTACATGGACGTTCGCTTTGTACCCGAGGCCGCACAGTGGCCCGAATGGAACGCCAGAGCACTCCGAAGCAAGGCATACACACACGACGTCTACATCTGGATCAACCGCACACCCCAGGGCCTCAACCTCGCAGTCAGGTACCCAGGCAACGAGACGGCGAATGCCGCGGTCCACGCCTACGTGGCCGCACTGCGCCGGACCGTCGAAGAAATCGTCACCGAACCGGACACCGGCACCTCCGACAGCTACTCATCGGTAGTTTTCGAAACCGTTTCCTAAGCCGGAGTGGGCTTTAGCGATCCGGTTACAACCAGCGCCGAAGCGATGCATACACTCCGAAGTGATGCCAATCCCCCGATGGTGAAATCCCAGAGGAATACACCGCGGAGACAGACTATGCGAACCACAGGAGGCTCAGTGCCCAGTCATGCCAGCGCGCACATTACGAAGGTGCTTGTCGCGAACCGCGGTGAAATCGCGGTACGGGTCATCCGGGCGGCCAAGGATGCCGGCTACGGCAGCGTTGCCGTCTACGCCGAGCCCGATGCAGAAGCGCAGTTCGTGAAGCTCGCAGACGAGGCATTCGCCCTCGGTGGACAGACTTCCGCCGAGTCCTACCTCGTGTTCGACAAGATCCTCGACGCAGCCAAGAAGTCCGGCGCCGACGCCATCCACCCCGGCTACGGTTTCCTCTCCGAGAACGCCGACTTCGCCCAGGCCGTCATCGACGCGAACCTGATCTGGATCGGTCCCTCGCCGCAGTCCATCCGCGACCTCGGCGACAAGGTCACCGCTCGCCACATCGCGGAGCGTGCGAAGGCACCGATGGCGGCCGGCACCAAGGATCCCGTCAAGGGCGCCGACGAGGTCGTCGCATTCGCCAAGGAATACGGCGTACCGGTTGCAATCAAGGCTGCCTTCGGCGGCGGTGGACGCGGCATGAAGGTCGCGCAGACCATCGAGGAAATCCCCGAACTGTTCGAGTCGGCAACCCGTGAGGCCATCGCAGCCTTCGGTCGCGGCGAGTGCTTCGTCGAGCAGTACCTCGACAAGGCCCGCCACGTCGAAGCTCAGGTCATCGCCGACCAGCACGGCAACGTCGTCGTCGCCGGTACCCGCGACTGCTCGCTGCAGCGTCGCTTCCAGAAGCTCGTCGAAGAGGCTCCGGCCCCCTTCCTGACGGACGACCAGCGCGCACGCATCCACGCGTCCGCGAAGGCCATCTGCAAGGAAGCCGGCTACTACGGCGCCGGAACGGTCGAGTACCTGGTTCAGGGCGACACCATCTCCTTCCTCGAGGTCAACACCCGCCTCCAGGTCGAGCACCCCGTCACGGAAGAGACCGCGGGCATCGACCTCGTGCGTCAGCAGTTCCTCATCGCCAACGGCGAAGAACTCTCCATCAAGGAAGATCCCACCCCGCGTGGACACTCCTTCGAGTTCCGCATCAACGGTGAAGACGCCGGACGCGGCTTCATGCCTGCCCCCGGCCCGGTCTCCGTCTACCGCGAGCCCACGGGCCCCGGCGTTCGCGTCGATTCCGGTGTTGTCGCCGGCGACGTCATCGGCGGACAGTTCGACTCCATGCTCGCCAAGCTCATCGTCACCGGAGCCACGCGCGAAGAAGCCCTCCAGCGGGCTTCGCGCGCCCTGGCCGAGTTCGAGATCGACGGCCTCGCGACCGTCCTCCCGTTCCACCGCCACATCGTCGAGAACCCGGCATTCGTCGGTGACGGCGAGAAGTTCGACATCTACACCAAGTGGATCGAAACCGACTGGGAAAACCCCATCGAACCGTACGCCGGTTCCGGTGCTCCCGCGGACGACGAGGACGAGGCTCTGCCGCGTCAGAACGTCGTCGTCGAGGTCGGTGGACGTCGCGTCGAGGTTTCTCTCCCGGGTCAGTTCTCGCTCGGCAACGGCGGCGGCGCTGCCTCCGGTGCTATCCGCAAGAAGCCGAAGGCGCGCAAGCGCGGCGGCGCCGGCGGAGGTGCAGCATCGGGTGACGCTGTCACCGCTCCGATGCAGGGCACCGTCGTCAAGGTCGCAGTGACCGAAGGCCAGGAAGTCGCCGAAGGCGATCTGATCGCGGTTCTCGAAGCGATGAAGATGGAAAACCCCGTCAACGCGCACAAGGCCGGTGTCGTCACCGGACTGTCCGTCGAGCCGGGTGCAGCAATCACGCAGGGAACGGTTCTCGCTGAACTGAAGTAAGGCCTCCTGCCCCGTGGCCCGATGCCGGTGTGCCCCCCACCGGGAAAGCGCCCAGGGCGGTTTGGTTGCGGGATACCTTGGGGAACGACCCCGCCTGTGGACCGCGGCAGC
>NZ_JBHTSW010000030.1:0-67371 GCF_042794945.1 Rhodococcus sp. NPDC056506
AGCTGTTTGTGAGTCCGTTGCCGACGACCACCCGAACGTGTGAGTTCCCGACGTGCTGAATGTCTTTTTCCAGGTAGCGGCGCCGGTTCCACACCACCATCTGCCCACGCTGCTCTCGGCCGAGCTCCGACGCGATCACTTCCACCACCTCGCTGGCTTAGCCCAGAGCAGCGACAGCGCTTTGTGTCGACGCCGCCCGCCTCCAACGTCCTCGCTTGGTAGCCGAACCCCGAAGCCAATGACCTGGCGTGGGTAGCGGTTCAGTGCCAGAAATGGTGGGCGGTTCGCTGGCGTGACAGTTTCTGCCCGAAAGTGGATCGGCCAGCCGATTGGCGAGACAAGCCGCCTCTGTTCAGGATCCGGGATCATGTGTAGTCCCTGGGGATGGTTTCGCAGTGGACGGGCCGGTTCTCGAATTGCGCTTGTTCTTCGCCGTTCACTGCGGCGTTGAGGAGGTCGACGACATCGGTTCGTTTGATGCCAAGTCGGGTGGTTCCGAGCGTTGCAGCGATCGCTTCGCCGTTGTATCCGTTGCGTTGCATGCGGAGCGCGCCGGCGGTTTCGTGGGGCGCGCCGGCTGGGTTGAGTCTGGGGTGGTTCGGATCCCATGCGCGCGGCTTGTCGGGGCTGAACTCGGCCGGATCATCGAAAGCGGTTGTCATTCCTTCACTTCCAGTTCGGTGAGGTAGCCGTCTGCCTGCAAGCGTTCGATGACGGCGTGCGCTTCGTCGAACTGGCTGTAGTCGGCTGCAGCTGTACCGTCGCGGTATGCGCGTGCGGCTTGCATCGTCGCGAGAATGGCGTCACCGCGAGTCTTGGGATTGATCACAGGTTCTCCTAGAAGAGTGCTGGCATTCCAGCGGTGCGGGCTTGGCGGTAGCGGTGTTTCTGGTAGCAGAGGGTGCAGATCCCGTTGGAGTGGTGCGGGGCAACGTACTTGTCTGGCGCGGTTTTCTGGGAGCAGAGATGCCGCGTGCAGACTTTGCAGTTGTCCGGGATCGACTGTCGGGGTTTGTATTCGCGTTCTTCGATGACCGCGGTGAGAGCTCGGGCGGTTCTGTCGTCGCCAGCGCAAACGACTCCGGCTGCGATTACATCATCGGCGGGTGTCGTGGCGATCGCGTCGAGTGTGCTGCCGGAAGTGAGTGCAGTGGTTGCGCATTCGCGGATGAACGGGCAGGAACCGCAAAGCGTGAGAGCCGAAGCGTTCGGCCATTCCTGCCCGTCCTCGCGTACGAAACCGTCAACGCCTTTGCAGGGGGCTTGGTTTCGCCAGGTTTCTTGTCGGAATGACATGCATGTGACTTTAACCTATTGCGTACCGATACGCACACATATTCAATGTCGAGACACACAATTCGACACCACATATGGGTTTCTAAGCGGCGCGCAAGGTTTGAGCGAACTCCGACAACGCTTTCCCTGCAGCCAAACCGGCTTCCACGTCCTTGTCGGCGTTTGCGATCGCGGCCAGCCAGCCCATCACTTGCGTGTTCTCCGACTGCTTCTCGTTCAAGACGGCAAGCTCGCTGCGCTGGTTGAAGATCCGTGTTTCGAGATTGGCGATTTGGTCGTTCTTGTTCGCCAGCTCGGCATTGTGTCGCAACGTCAGTTCTCCGACCAGCGCCCCGAACCTCGTTGCCTCCGTCACCCCAGGGCCGGCGGCAGTCGACGGGCCAACAACGCCGCCGTCTGCGAACTTGATCCGCGCCACTGTCGGATGCTCCACTTCCACGCGGGATTTCGTGACCTCGGCACCGACAGTCGAACCGGAACCTTGCGCCTGCCACCACGGGCCACGCTCCCAGTAGTGAACCTTCGACTGAACCCGATCGTCCACCTGCTTGCACATTGCGCCGACAGGGTCCGGTGTCGGTTCCGGTTCGGGCAGTAGCGTTTCGACGATCTTCGCCAGCTCCGTTACCGCACGGCGTAAGGCCTTAACCTCTAAGCCGTTCGTCGCAGCCAGCCGCGAATTCTGCAGTTCCGCCGCCACCTTCTGAATTCTCAGGTCTACGCTCACTTCGTCACCTCGTTCACGTCGATGATGTTCGGAAGGCTGCCCATAAAACCGTTGCGAAAGTCCCCCACCTGTAGGTCATAGGTGCGGCCCTCTTTGAGTTGGTTGAAGCGGTCCTGCGAGTTGAATCCGCCTGCGATGGAATCGTTCACGACGAACGATCCGCAGGACGTGTACACGCGTTTCGTCGAGGAAGTGCCATCTTTTATCAGGCGTTCCTTCGAATCGACCACGCAGTTGTGATGCCACTGCTGGTTCATCGACGAGCATGCCGGCAGGGTGAGGGCGAGTGCGGCGATGGCTGCGGCTGCAGCGACCCGCGCTTTCACTTGCCACCCCGAACAACCGTGAACTGCACGCCGCCGAACTCGTACGTGTCACCCGCAGCCCAATGCTCAGACTTGATGAGCGGGATTAGAAACGGGCACACCTCATCTGCGGGCGCCGGTTCGGGTTCGGTGTCTTCCTCGTAGGTGACGCACGCGCCCTGATCATCGAGCGCGGCCATCAGTCGGGCTGCGGTGACATCGATGTCGGATTCGATGGTGATCACCCCCAATTCCGCGAGGGTGTCGAGCGCACCGACCAACGCTTCGTGGGGCCGGAATACGGTTTCCAAAGTTGCTTCAGCACAACAGGTATCAGCCATGCACAAACAGTAAGCCCGCACTTTCGCGAATCATCAGATCCGTAGAAAGCGCGGGCAAAACTCTGCGGTTCTCGTCACGTAGTCAAGACTGGCTTGACTCCGTTCGAAATGTGCTCAGCGATAACCCCAACGAGTGGACCCTCGAACGACTTTCCGAACTCTCGCTTCAGCTTCGATTCCACCACGGACTTCGAACTCCCCTTCGACGATCGATACACCTTGTCGACGACGGCCTGCGTGTTCTTCAAGACCATGGCGACCAATGCCTTTTCGCCCTTGAAATCAATCTTGATCTTCGTGTCGGCCACGACATCCCCTTCCGTCGAATCCGCCAATCGGATCCGGCACAACCACCATAGCCACCACCACGGACACAAATTGCCCACTGATTCCAGACATATGAGACTTTGCGTGTCGGTTGCTCCCGGTACGATCGCCAAAGGTCGCTGGGGACAATCACAGGAGGAATGCGTGACCGATTCGATAGCCCGAGCTTGGGACGTGTGTGATGCCGTCCTCAAATGGGCGTACATCAGCAAGTTTCAGTATGGCGGCGGCAGAAAAGCTACGGCGGAAGATGTGACAGCAGCAGTCGAATGGGCTGCTAGTCCGTTGACTCCGTTCGAAGTAGACAGAGCGACGATTGATCTTAAAGATCATGGATACCTCACCGGAACGGTCGGCATGCTGCTTCATACCAAGCGACTGATGGATCCAAGAATTACCGTCGAAGGCATGCGTCTCGTCGACCTCGGAAGATCTGTTCGTCCATCGTCGAATCCACTCCCCGCCAACCCATCCGGAGTCTCAGTGACCAATGTCAACACATTCAACAATCACGGTCCGTCGAATAATGCGGTGAACAGCTCGGGTTTCACGCAGAACATTGCGATCGAGGAAAAGACCTCCAAGATCCTTGCGGTTGCTGATGCCCTCGACGCTCATGGCGAGGGAGGCCATGAGAATGCCGAGGATGCACGAGAGACCGCGGTCGATTTGCGCGCGCTTGCAGATGAACCAGAAGTGAACAAGTCGAAGCTTCGGGAGCTGTTGATCAAGTCCGTGAGTGCGTTCGCGTTGGCGGCTGGCACTTCCGCCGGACAGCAGTCGATCCAGCTTGCGAGCTCAGCTTTGCAGGTGTTGGGCTAAACACGAAGACGCCGGACCGCGGTGTGCGGTCCGGCCGCTGTTCGACAGTAAGCTGCAGGAGAGAAAGCTTCTGTCCTAAAAACAGCAAGCCCCACATTTCCCGTATCCTAAGATCCGCAGAAACATGGGGCAGCTGCCTACTAGTTTCAAGGTTTGTACGCGTCGCGAATCGATCCAATCGCCAACGTCGACGCCTCAGCGAATTCATGAATGCTGAAAGGTGCACCATCGATGGTGGCAGCTCGGCATATCGACGTGAATTTCATGACCCTGAGATAGGCATCTTCCTGCCCGATCAGGAGCAACGACGCCGCCTTAGCGACCGCGTCATCAGTTGTTACTTGCGCTGTAGACAGACGGGCTGCATGTTCACTCAAGACGCCTGTTGCACGACGATTCTTCGGCGAAGTTGGCTCATCATCGTCCATGCGGCCTTGCAGCGCAATGATCGCATCTCTCGCCTTCAAGACCGCAGGTAGTGCTGTGCTCAGCGCGTCATACTCCACTTGTCGACGGTGCTTCGCGCGCTCCAACTCTGCGGTGGCGTCCAATTGCGCCTCATGCTGACGTTGCTGCCTCAACGCAAAGACCGATTGAAGCCGCAATTGCGACCGGGTGGCCCGAGCTGTACGCATCTGCGTGTACCAGACTCCGAAGAACGCGATACTCGCGGCAACGATCGCCAGCAACCCAGCGGCGAGTGTCGCCCATGGCTGAGTCAAGAACACGTCAGGAGGTGGAGTGGTCAAATTATCGGAAACAGCCGGGGGTAGCTCAATTTGTGGTGGCACTTCCGGTACCACGGGCTCCTGCGAACGAAACCAGATCAATCTTCCTCCTGAGTTTTACAGAAACTACAGACGGCTACCTGCTGTTTATTCGTCGTAGCCGAATTCCACAGGCACGGGCAAGCGAGAAACTGAGCTATACAGACCCGGGTTCCTTGTCGGGAGGCGAGAACTTGTCGTAAATTTTGCCGCCGAGCGGGTACGCGACTATCCCCCCAAACCCAAGCTTGCTGTTCACTTCTTCAAACGCCTGCAACCACTGCCCTACAACCTCGTTGTCCACATGCTTGCTCACAGAAGCCAAAGCGCATGTCACCACCACCATTGCGAACACACAGGCTGCCTGACGGACAGCCTTCCGTGGAATCATTCTGTGCTTCGCAAGCTCCGGAATCGCATCGTCAACAGCCTTGGCGAATGCGGTGCCCTCAAATTGAGCTTCGAATTCATCGAGATCATCTTCGTCGAGCTCGACGTCCTTGAGGTGATCCAGAATTGACAGGAAGCGGTCGTCGGTCGGGAGCACCAAGTCCGCCAACGCGGTGCGGAAGATGCTCGAAATGTTCGTAGTCAATTCCGGCGCGATCTTGATGCTCTCTATGAGCTGCGTCTGTGCAGTTGAGATAGCCGACCCGAAAATTCGATCTGGATCGACAATATTCGGAAACGTCATGGGTGGGCTGATCTGCATGACTGCATCCAGCCCCAAAATTCGGTTCTTGAGTTCCGTGTCCCCGAAGGCGATGTCCGCGAACATCGGGCTGAGTTTCGGTAACAACGTCTCACGAAGGCGGTCGAACACCCCCGTGTCGATTGCAGGCATCAACCCGCGCATTGCAGCCTGGAATTCAGGAGAACTTTGGGGTCCGATGATCCCTGAGATATGCGGGGTTAGGTCGCCGATGTGTTTACCGAAGATCGGGCCCTCGAATTCTGGATCTTCAGCTGTCGTGTTTGCCATCGGGGCGCCCTTTCTCCCGCTCACCATGAGCGGCAAGTTAATCCTAGGGATTCACCCCGACACATGGCACCTAGGCGCAGACGGATACGGACATCGCGGCTTTGCTTGCCGATTGCGCCCGGTAGGGTTTGGTCATGGTAGCGCGACATAGGAGGGCCTGTTAATGAACGACGAGGACCGTATGTGGGCGATTCGTGACGCACTGCTGAGGTGGCAATACATTGAGGCGACTCGCGGAAGCAAGCGTGTAACTCTAGATGTTTCGGATCTTGAACGCGAGACAAAGTGGAGTGGTGCTCACATACGCCCGACTGAGGCAGATCAGGCCACGGCTTATCTGGTCAGTCAAGGACTCATCAGAGGGTCGGCTCACCCGGATGGACGCAAGATGATCATGATTACAGCCGACGGTCAGAACAAGGCCGCGACCGGAATGTCGGTGAAGCCAGGTCCGCCGAAAGAAGCGAATACTACTGGAGTGACGAACAACTACACGTTCAACAACCATGGCCCATCGAACAATGCTGTGAACAGCTCGGACTTCACACAGACGATCACGGTCGATCAGAAGACCGAAAAGATACTCGAAGTCGCGGACGCGCTGGAAGCTCACGCCGATTCGGGGCCTGCGAATGCGGATGAGGCGAGGCGGATCGCCGCGGATCTTCGCGAGGCGGCACCGGAACCTGAGGAGAACAAGTCGAAACTGCTCTCCTATTTGGGCAGCGCAATCGGGGCGTTTACGCTTGCGGCCGGGACGACGGCTGGTCAGCAGGCGACGCAACTCGCGGTGGAAGCCCTTCAGTCTTTGGCTTGACGAACAGCGGCCGGACCGCGGTGTGCGGTCCGGCTTCTGTTCTACGACTGCGGGTTACGATCCGAAGCTGAGGCTGCCGGTTCCGCCCGGTTCGGGCACTATGACGGGGTTGCCGATGGTGAATGGTGTTTGAGTCAATGTGTACGTGAACTGCCCGTCTTCAACTTCCATGCAGAACGACCCCGCGACATAGTTGCCGTCTTCGATGAATGCGATATCGGCAGTCTTCGTCTCGCCGGGGTTGGCGTAGACCCATGCCGCCTGCTGGCCGCCGGTTACGCCTCCGACAGGGGATACCGGATCGCCTTTGAACCAGTTTTCGGGATGGTTCGCGATGTCGAGAGTGGGGGACTTTCGGATGAGTTTCGCGACCGCTTCCGTGTAGACCCAGGGTCCACCGCAGGATGCCGGCACGTCGGTTTGGGGTGCTGCGATTGTTACTTTGGCGCTGTTGATGCCGGTGGTAATCGACACGGTCGGTGGAGTCGCGGCGCCCGCAGTGCCCGCAATCGCGAGTGTGGCAGTCGCGGTGAGTGCTCCGGCGATGGTGAGTCGTTTGAGTGTGTTGGTCATGCGTCCTTCTCGGTTGGTTTCAGAGAGAATACCAATCAGTTGGTAAATGAGTATTCGGACGAAAAACGGGCCACCCGAAGGTGACCCATCTTATGCCTGACCAGTTAGAACGGCGGTTCCTCGGCGCCGCCAAAGTTCCCGGACTGTTGTGGTGCGGCACCCCACGGGTCGTCGCCGCCCTGCGAGGACCGCTGCTGCCCGCCACCGTTGCGGTTGGCTTTGTTGACCTTGGCGGTGGCGTACTTCAGCGACGGGCCGATCTCGTCGACTTCGAGTTCGACGACGGTCCGCTTCTCCCCTTCACGCGTCTCGTAAGAACGCTGCTTCAGCCGTCCGGACACGATCACCCGACTGCCACGCGTCAGCGATTCGGCGACGTTCTCGGCTGCTTCCTTCCAGATGTTGCAGCGCATGAACAGCGCGTCCCCGTCCTTCCACTCGTTCGAGTTCCGATCGAACGTGCGCGGAGTCGAAGCGACGGTGAAGTTAGCGACTGCGGCGCCGGCGGGCGTGTATCGCAGTTCCGCATCGGCGGTCAGGTTGCCGATCACGGTGATGATGGTGTCTCCGGCCATGGTCAGTTCTCCTCGGGTAGGTGTGTGATGTGTTGGGGTGGATATTCGGCGAGTACGCCGGCGCCGTCGAGGTTGTGCTGTTGGCCGCCGGGTTGGGGGATCTGGAAGCCGTGCTCGGTTTGCATCCAGTTGGTTCCGTCAGCATCTGCCACGAGCGTTCCCATGGGGAGCGTTCGGAGTTCTTCGACAGTCCAGGCACGGGGCAGGAAATAGCCGGCAGCTTCGCGGATGGCTACCTGAGTGAGGTCTGCGATCTGGTTGTCATGGTCGCCCTTAGGGGCTGCCCGCCAGACCTTCTCGATGCGATCAGTCAGCGCGGTAGTCATGCCGCCTCCCGTGGTGTGCATTTCTTTCCGATGATGCAGCCGTCTGTTGCGCAGCCGATAGTGTGCCAATCCCGAATCCCGCCGACGTGATCGTCGGGGGCGTCGTCGCAGCATGGGCAACACTTGTAGGCGCGCTCGATGCTCATAGTTCTCCGCCTTTGGGGTTGGTTTGGTGGCCGCATTCGACGCATGCCCGGTAGTCGCCGTATGCGTCGTTGGTGAGGTCCCAGAAGTCGGTGCATTTGTGGCTCGGCTTCGGTGCGACTGGCAGTTTCACGCCGCCAGCGAGGATTGCGCGTGCAATGTCGACGGGTTCCTGTTCCTGCAGTAGGGCGTCGTCGATCAGCTCGGCAAGGTCGAACTCGGTGAGGATCATGGTGCAGCCCATTCGTAGTGTTCGCACGGTTCGCGGTCGCCCTGTTGGGAGTCCCATTCGTAGCGCGGATGGCGCATGTCTTTAAGGATCTCCCGCTCGGTTTCCTTGTCGCCCCATATGGTTTCGATGCGCGGGCCGCCGAACTCGCCGCCGATGTCGGAGCGGCCCGCGAGGGGGAAGCGGTTGTCGATCGATGCGTACACTTCGTCGCGTCGAGCACAACCGATAGGTGCCCAGCTCATGCGAGGTGTCCTGCTGCCCAGAGTGCCCACCCGCAAATGTTGAGGGTGATGCCGGTGTCGGTGTGAATGTTCGGCCATTCCGTGTCGAGCTGGTCGAACCAGGAGTGCAGGTCGTCCAATGTGCCTGATTCGTTGAACATTACGACGGTGGTTGCTTCGTCGGGTCCGTGTTCCAGCGCGTAGTGGGACCATCGTCCGAGGGGTTCGGATGCGAGGATGGGGATGCTTGCGGTCCAGTGGATCGGTAGGTTGGTGTCGTCGTGGGCGGGTGTCGCGTCGAACCATTCGTCACCGCGGGTGATTTCGATGGTCAGGTTGGGGTCGTCCATCGGCACGCCGAGATTAGTGAGTGCGCGGCGTTGATCGTCTTCGAGCTGCAGGTGCCGCTGACGTTCGATTGCTGTTGTCATGTTCCCTCTTTCACGAGGTGGTTGGTTCCAAAATGGGGTGCCACTCTGGCAAGTGACACCCCAAGTATTGCGTACCGATACGCACAAGTCAACGGTTAGCGAGTCTCAGTTCGTGTTGCCGGTAGGTGCGTTCCATCCGAGCCAACGATTGCGCTTCGCGGACTTGGTCGGGGTCGCCGGCGTTGAGGGCGCGCGCGGCAACGGCTTCGAGTCGTGTGAGTGCGGCCCGCTCCCCCACGCTGGTTGCCTCCTGGTTGGCGTCTGACGCCGCGAGCTCGATTGTCGCTGCAGTTCTCAAATCCATCGGAATCAAGTCACTTTCTGATTGATTGAATTAAGGTTCGATCATGAACTGGGCGGTGGTAATTCAGGTCGGCCTCTCTGCGGCCGTTGCGCTGTGGGGAATTCCCGTGGCTTGGCAACATTGGTCACTCGAACGGCGCCTCTCGAATCAGATCGAACGGAACGGCAAGGTTCTCGCGCAATCCACCGGAGACCCCGATCTTCGATACAGTGTGGAACTCCTTCAACGCGAGATGAACGAGCTGATCATCCGGAGAGCGTCACTCGTCGTCTATCCCCCGGCACGAATTCCGTCTTTGACAGTGGTAGTCCTGGCTATCGTTGGTGGTTCTGTCGCGTGGTGGGGAACCGTTACCACGGCATTCATTGGTTGGTTTGGGTTCATTGTCGTTGCGCCGACCTTGATGCTGTCGATTCTGGTCGCGGTGAGCATTCGCGATGATGCGCAAGAGCGAAAAGAATGGATTAAATCTGGAGGTCCTCTTCGTAGTTCTCATGCCACGCGAACTAGAACAAGATTCCTCAATCGACACGAGTGACGCCCACAGCTGCTAGCTCCGTCCATTCCAAAACTTCGCGGATGCGGTCGGAATACAGCAGTGAGACACCATGCGGTGAGCACCATCCCCGCATGTCGTTGGCGAGTTTCTCGACCCTGGCGATCGTGGCCTCAGCCTTCTCGGCGCGGGCACGCCAGTTGTCGCGAGCCCGGATCCCCTTCCGATACTCGGCGCTCCACTCATCCACTCGGGCTTCGAGTTCCGTCATCCGCCCGTTGGTGTGCTGCTCCACCACCAACGCCACATGCGCGGCATAGGCACGGTTTCGATCACCTGAACCGTTGGTATGCATGATCTTGTCGCCCAACGCCACTGCGATGAGGTCGGTCAACCCCGGATCAGTCATGCGCCTCTCTCTTCCAGTCCGTGTGTGCGGCAATAGACTCGGTCCCATTCGCCGTACTCGCCGTAGCCTTCCGCGACGACCTTCGCGAATTTCCCGCAGTCTGGGCAGTTTCCTCGGCCTATGGATTCGGCTTCAGCGGCCCAGTCGTATCCCATCGAACGCGTCGTCGGTCAACCCCGGATCAGGCGCGGTCACGACGCCACCCCCAGCGCTGTCGTGACGCGTCCACCAATCCAGCGAGCAGCGTCTACCGAGACCGCGTTGCCGATCTGCTTCTTCTCGTCCTTCGCGTTGCCCACGAACTCGTAGGAGTCCGGGAATCCCTGACCGCGAGCGCATTCGCGATTGTTGAGCATTCGGAACCTTGGCCCTTCGTCGGTGAGTGTGGCGATGCCGTGGTGGTTGCCGCCGGCGGTGATGGTTGCGAGCGGGTGTGCGTCTGCTCGGCGGGCTTTCGCGTTGCGCCGGTAGGTCACCAGGTGCGGCACGTCGTGGGTGGTGATCTGCTCGATCTGGTCTGCGACGTACAGCTTGCGGGTGACGAGTTTGCCGGGATTCGGGTCGAGGATGCTCAGCGCGTGAGTTCGCTTCGGCTCGCGGATGATCAGGTCCACGTTGCCGTCGCGGGTGAATACGGCGAAGTACCGGACTCTGCGTTGCGCGGCCCCGACTTCGGCGGCGTCGAGCAGGACGACTTGCTGCCGGTAGCCGAGTGCCCGCATCCCGTCGAGCCACCAGTTGTAGAGACTCCATGCCTGGAACTCGGGAACGTTCTCCACGATCACCGCGTCATACTGATGCACTTCGGATGCTGCGATCACTGCGAACGCTGTTGCCCGGTCGACGGATCCGGCGTCAGCGCGGCGCATCTCTTCCTCGGCCGGCGGTTGTTTCCGTCCGCCTGATCGTGCGTGCCACACGCAGGACGGGGAGGCCCACAGGATGTTGCTGGACGGGAATGTGCGCCAGTCGACCTCGGACAGGTTCGCGGTGATGTGCTCGGTGTCGGGATGATTCTTCTGGTGAGTGGCGATCGCTGTATCCCAGTGGTTCGCGGCGACCTGAACATGGATACCTGCCTGTGTCATGCCTTCCGAGCTGCCACCGCCACCGGAGAACAGGTCGGTCATCGTGAGAGTCATGTGATCGCCTCACATGGCGCCAGGAATGCTTCGGTGTTGATCATTGCTGGTTCCTTAGTTCGGTGTTGGTCTGCTGGCACAGACTGTGGAGATACGAATGGATTTGGTTGCGGGCCTGGATTTCTTCGATGTCAGGCTGCATTGGATTCGTCTGTCATGTTGGTTCCTTTGGTTGCTCTGGCAAGCACGTCGAGCGTATCAGAATGCGTATCGCTACGCGATAGATTGCAGCGAGTTCTATCGCGGCCCCGAGTCGATCCTCCGAACGGTGTTGTCAGTCCGAGCCGATACGATTACCGAAACACCTGATGAACGGGGAAAACAATTAACAACCTTGCCTCCGACACCACAGACCTCATGAGCGCATGGGGCGCACTCATCGGTGGCGGTGCAACCGTGATCGCAGCGTCTGCCGCAGTAGCCGCCGGCGTAGTCGCCGTGAACACTCTTCGAGCGTCGAAACGAGACAGCCGAGATCGTTCCCGCCCGATGGTCGGCGCGCTGCTTGAGCACGACCCGCACCCGACCGGCCGAACCACGCACCTGATGGTTCGCAACTACGGCACGACAGTCGCGTACAACGTCGAGGTGACGTTCGACCCGAAAATCGAAGACACTGGCACCGTTAGCGGCCAAAGAAGTTTCGTCCCATTTCTGTTGAATCGCTATGAGAAACCGATCAGAACGATGATGCCCGGAGTCGAACTCGACAACATCTGGTACGTGAGTGGAGAGCGGGACGCGGACAACGCGCCCCAAAACGACGAGCCGATCCCGGATCTCGTGACTGCGACCATCAGCTACTCGGACCGAGCAGACTTCTCACACAAGGACACCAACCGCTACGTCGACGTTTTCACGCTCGACATGACGATTATCAAGACCTCGGTTTTCTCCACGCACACTGACGATCATCTGGGTCTGCACAAGCGCAGCGCGAAGGCTCTCGAGAAGGTTGCCCCGGCACTTGAACAGGTAGCCAAGGACATTCATCGGATCGAAGGGTACGTGAAGCCTGCCGAGGTTCGTGAGCGCGAAGAGGCCGAGGCCGCTCGTGTGGCGGCAATCATCGAACAGCGCCGCGCCGCAAGGGACGCTCGTCTGGCTGAGCTGGCCACGCAGAGCGAGCAAGGCGAGCTGACTCCCTGAGCGCCCTAGCTGTGCGGGTCGGCGCACTGTTAACGATGCACAACTATCAGCGCAAACGTCTAGCATCGACGCATGGCCAAGCCGAAGTTCGTTCCATTCAATGATGAGCAGCGAATCAAGGCGTTCGTGTTGCGTGCGCGACGCATCTTGTCTCATTCGCTCTGGCGCGAACAGCGAGCGTTGATGGACGACCTGATAGATGTTCCGAGAAGGCTCACGATTAGGCAGGACCACGAGACTGGCGAGCGGACACGCGTAGTGCAGCAAGTGTTTCCAGATGAGGAGCTGTTCGAGTCGCTAACTGCTCGGGTTCGTTTGCTTGCACACGACGGCGACCAGTTGCACTATCGGAAGGTTCTGAACTCGATCGCGGCGCTTGTGCCAGCCGACAAATTCCCCGACCACATTGAGCCGATTGAGACATGGCAAGCCATGTGGGACGAAGTCGCATCGCGCACCGGCGAAGCACAGGCATATTCCGTGGTTACTGATCAGGGCGTGGCATCGGACGACGATCTGACATACGCATGGATCTACCACGACATTGTTCATGCCGACGACAAAGAGAACGAGGCAAAGGGACTCGGCGTCGAGGAGCGATACAAGGCCGCGACGGGCGTCGTGGCGAGGATTGTGGATCTCACCCACGTGACTCTGCTTCTCGTTCAGGAGCTCATCGAGGCGGGTGTTCTCGAAGTGGACCCTGAACTGTTCGAGCGTCAAGTAGTCGTGACGAAAACCGTTTTCGAGCAAAAGGTAGTCCGTGCTCATCGCGCACCTGCGGGCACCGCATTGCCGACTGATGTAGACGCGCCCGACACCGACTGGCAGTCGATCGAAGAAGGGGTCGAGACGTATCTCAAGGAGCCGTCATCATGTGACGTATGGATGCAAAACCACTCCCCGAAGTCATTCACCCCAGTCACGCTGCAGACCTCTGGCCAAGTGATAATCGAATAGGCCAGTCGACGGTGATGCTGTCGGCACGCGCCAACAGGTCTGTCTTCTGCTCGTCGACGCTGCGACCGTCCTCGTCCGGCTCGGTGATCTTTCGGGCGAGCTTGCGCAGGTAGCGGGCGAAGCTCTGCTGCTGCTCTGCGTACCAACGGGTTTGGCAGTCCATGATCTGTTCGACGGTTGCCGTGGTGAAGTCGAAGCCGCGCAGCATCTTCCACGCCAGCCGGGCAGCTGCCATGGCGTCGGCTTTCGCCTCGTGAGCGTTGTCGAGTTTCACGCCGTAGTGGGCGCATACGTCACCGAGTTTGCGGGAGCCTTTGCGCCATTGGTCGAAGGCTTTGTCGAGAACGAACGGGTCGACGACGGGCCCGCACCACGATGACAGGGAGCCGATTCCGAGCCGTTCAGCTTCGGCGTTCATGAGAGTTAGATCGAACGCACCGTTGAAGGCGACTACGACGTGCCCGGCCTTCCACGCTGTCAGCAGCGCCGTGAATATCTCTTCGACGCCGGGCGCGTACTCGGCACCGTGCTCTGCGGCGTGTTCGGTAGTGATGCCGTGGACGGCTGTGGCGCCGGCGGGGATGTCGATTCCGGGGTTGAGGAGCCAGTCGCGGGGTTGGATCTGCTTGGTTTTCGGGTTGATGAGTGAGAGGTGTGCGGTCACGATCCGATCCGATAGCGGGTTCGGGCCTGTGGTTTCGAGGTCGAATGCGGCGATCGGCATATCCCCAATAGCGGTCATGCTGCCACCGCCGTCTCGGTCTTGCGGGCGCGGGTCGCTCGGGATGCTTCGCGTTGGCATTCACGGCAGCGTGGGTATGCGGAGTGTCCAGGGTTGCGAATGACGAGAACTCTGGTGTCGTCGTTCCATTCGTGGCCGTTGGCGCAGTGGGTGTCGGTGGCGTTGCCGCGTGGCTTAGTTGGTGTCGGCAGTCCGAGCATCACGGCGACTTTCTTGTGGTGAAGGTGCACGTCGCTGGTGCGGTTGGGCCACGCGAGTCCACCTTGGACGATGCCGACGGGTGGCTGTTTGTAGGCGGCGCGGAGGCAGCCGACGAGGGCGGGGCAACCAGCGCAGAGCGCTTTGGCGGCGTCGGCTTTGTGTGTGGGTGCTTTGGGGAGGTTGTCGGTGTCGTATTCGTTTTCGCGGCCGTTGCAGAGGCCGAAGGTGCGCCAGATTTCTCGCATGGTGGTCCTATCGGGTGGGGTCGATGCGCCAGAGTTGGTCGGCAGTGATGTTCAGGTAGGTGTTGCCGTTGGGTGTGACTTCGCGGACGAGTCGGACCGTTCCGCGGTACCGTCCGTCTACGGTCCAGCGGTGTCTGTCGCCGCTGACGTAGACGCATGTTCCGGGTGGGAAGTCGTCGGCGGTCTGCTGGTTGCGTTGATGCGCTTCGTCTTCGAGCCGGTTATCCGTCCCGACGTGGACTATGACGTCGAGGATCCGTTCGGCTTCTGCAATGTTGTCGACGCTCATTCGATGACTCGTACGTCGAAGCTGTTGCTGCCGCTGGGTTCGATGGACAGTTTCCCGATGCGGTGGCCGGATCCGTGGATGGTGAGGCAGTTTCGGTCTACATCCTCGCGGATGGTGATCTTGTCGCCGTTGTCGAAGACGTACACCCTCGGGCCGCTCATGCTGCGGTCAGCTTGGTTGCGGCTGCTGCCCTGTACTGCTGGATGCCCCACGCGATCGCATGGCAGGCCATCAGGTAGTGGTAGTCCCACTCGCGGAGATCCCACTCCCACGTGTCCGAGAACTCCCATCTCTCAGACGAGTCCACGTCGGTGAAACTCCACCGCGCGAGCGCATCACGAATCAGGGACTCGTCACCGAGAGTGAACTCGTCGAGTACCTCCTCACGCAGCGATCGCCAGGCGGGGCCGGCCGGGGCGGACATCCAGCGGCGCTGTTCGAGGAACGCCTCGATTATCTGAGACTTGGCCTTGTCGGATTCGTAGACGCGGGTCTGGACACTGCGGTTGGTGATCTTCTCTGCCCAGTAGTGCGGGTTGATTCGTCCGCGGTCCATCGCGAAGAATCCGAACATGTCGTGCTCGCGGGAGAACGTGAACGAGTCGAGGTCGCCGTCGATGCACAGGTGCCCTGGCCAAGTGATGAGGTCCCAGTGCATGATCGAGGTTCCGGGCTGGGCGAACCGGATGTGTCGGTATACGCCGTCGTCGTGGAGGATCGTCATTTCATGTTCGGTGGTGTCGCGGTCGAACACTTCTTTGGGCGTTGCATGGCGTGTCATGCTGCGTCCTTTGCTGCGTTGCGTAGTGCTGCAATGACTTCTGTCGCGGTGCGGCCAGGGGTGTCGTTCCAGATGGGGATATTGTTTTGCCCGATTTCCCTGCGCAAGTTCAACATTGTCTCGACGTACAGGTCATTGATTCTGAGATTGGCTGGCCCGCGGTGTAGATCAAGCAGAGCCCGGTCCATAGCTCCGAGAGCGCATCGACACCCGTTGCTGTCGCGCATTTTTCCTTGTGTCCATCCGTCTTGTTCGAGGAGGTCGGCGGCGCGGTTGAGCACCGTTGCTACTTCAGACATGGTTGGTTCCCTTTCGGAGGGTTGGGGTGCCCTGGCAGACACCCCAACCCGGATGGTTAAGCGTTGGCGGGGATTTCGAGGCCGCGCGCGATGCGCTCCGAATGCAGCTGGGCGAGTTCCTTGGAGCCTTCCTGCGCTAGCTTCAGAGCGCGGGCCACATCGTCGACGCGACCTTCACTTGATGCGCGTTTCGCACTGGCAGTAAACCGATCTCGCACAGCCCTAACGTCCTCGATCTTCGCGAGGAGTGCGGTGTCGTTCATGTTGGTTCCCTTCGTTGCGCCGGACTGGCATCCGACACGATGATCATATGCGTACCGATATGCACTTAGCAATAGCCGGCACACACTTCCCCCGAACCCTGTGCGCATCGAAGGCGGACGGCGTCTCAAACCGCACATGACAAGCGGCACAATGACACACACGCAAACCGAACCAGCTCGCACCACAATCACGACATACAGTCACGCCACATCACCCCACAACGCGAACTGCGCACGCTCCGCATCCAACGTCGCCCGACGAGTCTCCGCATGATGCTCCCGGTCGTAATGCAAATGACAGCCCTGACACATCGCTCTCAGGTTGTCGTCACCACAGTCTTCCGGCATGTGATTCAAATGCGCTGTCGTCAGAATGACCCGCGAACCGGTGCCGTACGCGGTCCCACCGTGGACGTTCGGACAGCGGCCCTCATGGGTGTTTCGGCCGCATTCGCCGGCACATTCGCATTGACCTTGAGCTCGGTCGAATCGGATGCGTTGGGAGATGGCTTTCCAGTCTTTCGGGTACCTATGTCGATTTTCGGGTCTGATCGGCATGCCTGCGTTGCTCGCTTTCATGGCTGGTTCGAACGGTGACGGACTGAAACCTGGTTCGGTGCGTATCGGTGTGCCGGAACCGTCAGAATCGATTTGCGGCCGAATGTTCACCACTCCTACGTTCACCCAGAATTTCGGGAATCTGAACGCCAGCCGCTGACGAGGCGTCGCCTGGTCTCTTCGCTGGCTGGTGGGGCTTTTGGGAGGGCGAGGAGTTCCCGGACCGGTGCTGGCCCCGATCGTTTCGCACGTATGGCCATGGTGACGTGCGCGGGCATGATCCATGCGGTTGAGCGTGAGAAGTGTTGGCGGACAGCTTGTACGGCGTCGTCGTAGGTCCATCGTTCGATGGTTGCGGCGTCGAGCCAGCTCGCTTCCATGTACGGATCGCTGTTGCGGTTGTCGTAGCTGATGACGACTTGGAGCAGTTCGAGGATGTCGTCTTCGGTCATGATGCGAGCTCTCCTTCGATGGCGATGAGTGTGGGTTGCCCGATGGCCGCGGTGTCGTTGGTTTGAATTCCGCCTCTGCGGAGGATCTCGGGGTTGGGTTTGGTTTTGCGTTGTTCGAGTTCGGCGATTTTGCGTTCGCGTGCTGTGGGCTGGTGACCGTCGACGCCGTAGCCGGGGCGGGTTGGCTGGGTGCGTGTGGTTCGTTGCTCGGAGCGGGTTTGGTCTTCGAGCATCCAGTTCCGCCATGTTCGGTCCCAGTCGCGTTTGGTTGCGTTGCGTCCGGTGGCGGCGTGCCAGTGGTTGGTGAATTTTTCGTGTGCTCGTTTGAGGTCGACGAGTGGGCAGTCGAGTTTGGTTTTGTCGATCGTTGATTGCGTGGGCATCCAGTCGTCGGGGAGGCGGGTGCCGCGCTTGCGCGGTTCTGGCGCCTCGTCGGTGGTGACTGTTTCTGCAGAGCTCTCCCCTGAAGTAATTACGTTAGTAAATACTTCTTTCTCTACCTCTACCTCTGCTACTTTTTGCTTGAGCGGCTGCTTAGCATCTGCTGTAGCAGCTGCTTGACCGCTGCTTGCGTTGCCGAAGTTCGCCGCCCGAGCCTGGCCACCCTTCTGGCCTGCAGTTTTCTTGGCTTCCGAGGCCTTTTCGATGTCCGCGCGGGTCTGGTTATGCTCCGAATAATCGTTCACAATTGCGACTTTTTGTGCGCGATCAACGGTGATCGCTCCGCAGGATTCCACCGCAATTCTGTTGCGATTTGTTCCCATTTTTGTCCAAACCGATAGCTTCACTTCACCATCGGTGGTGAATTCGCGGCAGTGCATGATCGCTTTGACGAGCAACCATTTCTGTCCATCGGTGAGGTCCGCGAGCTTCGGATTGCGGTCCATATCGACAGCAAGGGTGATGTAGATCCGCTTGTCTTTCGGCACGGTTGGTTCCTATCGGCGGTGCGGGTGGTGTGGTGGCTGGTTCTGGCAAACCGGCCACCACACCGAGGATTAGAGGCGACGCAGTGTTCTGAACCAGTCGCGCCATTCGACGAAGGTCCGGTTGCAGGCTTTGCATTGCATGGGTGCGGGGAGCCGGCGTGCGAGTTCTGCGTGTTGGTCGCAGATTTGGCATTGGAGATATCCGGTGATGTCCGCGGTTGGTGCTTGGCAGTCGTGGGCGACCATTTCCCATGTGGCTGGGTTGGGGCATGGCGGCCATTGGGTGTCGTGGAAGACCCCGACCGAGCAGGTTGCTTGGTGTTCGGTGTGCTCGGCCGCGGTTGGTTCCGCGGTAGTTCTGGACGTTCGTTCAGTTGTTGTCATGCCGCTGGACTGTAGTACTCGCTTCGTGTGGCGTCCCCGGTTTTCACCGCGGTGGGGAGTCGGCCGAAGTGCCAGCCGGATCCGGATTCGCAGAGGTACACGCCGCGGGGTGCGTCGCGAACCTGTTTGCGTGCCAGCTTCGCGTGCGCCTTCTTCTCGAACGTGCGCTTCCCGCAGTACTCGCAGTTGGACCACAGTCGGTGTCCGGGAGCGTATTCCATGCGCCTCTGCTGCCGCAGCCCCGGTCCGGCGGCCATCATGAGGCTTCCGCGTGCTGTGCGAGCGCGGTCATGTCTGCCTTCAGTTCTCGAATGAGGTTGTAGACGGCTTCACGTTCCGGCTCTGGGAGGAGTTTCACCTGACCCCACAACTCCCCCAGTGCCTTAATGCTGTCCGCTGCGCGCGCCGACTCGGACAGGCCGGATGCGGTGACCTTCGGTGAGTTCGGCTGCTGGGTTGAACCGAAACGATCTGCCGCGGATTGTGACTGCTGCGGGGCCTGGGCCGACGCCGGATCAGGCGTCGAGTCCAACGCTTGCAGCTCTCGAACTTTCGCGGTCTTTGGATCACACTGCAGCGCGTCGAAGATCAGCCAGTCCAGGGTGAACTGCGGTGCGGGTTTTGCTTTGTCGACGCCAGGCCGAAGGCCGTGATTCACCGAGCGAATGCCGACAATCTTCGGAGCTTCGTCACGCGAAAGGCGTACCCACGCCGACACATCGAAGGCGAGGTTCTTGTGACCTTCGACCTTGTATTCCTTCTCGTTGGGAATCGGTCGACCATTCTTGTCAAGCGAGGCGACCATTTTCCCGCGGGCCGTGACGACGACGATTCCGGGGAACGTCATCAACATGTGCATGAGCCTGTTGTGGCGATCGTTCGCGTCATTCCAGAGATTCATGGCGGGCTTGATTTCCGCGTCCGGATCATCTTTTAGTTGCTTCTTGGCGTAGTTCGATTGCCGCGCGCGGCTGCCGACCCAATCCTTGAGCATGTCCCACTCGGCGCTCATGGAGTCGATGAGCAAGACAACTGGCTTCTCGCCAGCATCGTGTGCGCGCTGAGCTTCTTGGCGAACTGCCGCGACCTGACCGTGAATGTCGCGCCAGGTTCCGTCGTGTTCGAGGACGAGGTAGTCCGCGCCTTCGATGGCCGCGTACTCGTCGGCCGCGCCTTCACCGAGATCCAGCCAGTACGACTGCCCTACTCGCTTCGATACAGTGAACTCTGCTAGCGCCCAGGACTTTCCAGTTTTCTCGGGGCCTTCAACGAGCACCAGCGGCCACGGTACCGCACCGGTCGGTTTGCGTGTTTTGATCGTTGTCATGCTGCCGTCCCGCTTTCGAAGTCGATGAGATGTGCGTGGAGTTTGTCGAGGTCCACCTCTTTGCGTGCCGGGTAGAGGGCGACACCTTTCTTGGTGGGTTGGCGTTGGGCGATCTTTTGCCCTCCGCACCACACTTCTTTCGCGTTGCCGACGCGGTCGAGGATGTCGGATTTCGCCTTATTGATCCGCGAGTCAACCGTTTTCGCATCCATCTGCGCCGTGACCAGATCGATCGCGAGCTGCGGGTGGATCTCCCACTTGCTGTCCGCTTCAATCTCTGGATGCTGGCGACGAATGATGTCGTAGTCCGCTTCCGAGCCGTTGCCCGCCGGCGGTACGCCTGCGAGGACGTTGTTGACGTAGAAGTCCAGGCACACAGCTTCAAGTGCGGCTGCGTGTTCGGCGTTGTAGTGGACGATGAACACTTCGATGTCGAGGAATGGCGTCAGAACGACGATGAATGCGCGGGTGATCGTCGGGTCCGTTTGGCGGGCTACGTGAAGTTCCCACTGAACCTGGACGTAGTAGACGAGCGGAACTTCGTCCGTTCCGGGTTTTCCAAACTTCACGCCATGTCGGTCAGTTTTGAGCTGTGCCAGTGCGCGTTCGCCGTCAGGCAAGGTCGCGAGATCGTCTGGCGTTGCCATTGCGGAGAATCCGAATGCGTCGGTGACGAATTGGATTTCTTCCCCATGGAGAACGAAGTTTGGATTGCGGTCCTGCCACATCGCCCGGACGGCTGGTTCGAGGAAGTGCCCGTCGCGCTGAATCTGCGAGGATGGCTCGTCGTTGAAGGGCTCGTCCACCAGCGCCGCGCGCATCGGTTCGTACACGCTGCGGGGTCCGCCCCACTTGCCTGCGACGCCGTAAATCTTGGGGACTTTGGACGCGGAGATTGTGAGCTGCCACGGCTTGGTGCCGGGGGTGATGATCGCGGTCATGCGCACCACCCGAAGGCGATGCACGTCTTCAGCGCGGCGTAGACCCCGCCGTACACAGCAGCGGCGATCGTCGCCGCAACCGCGAACGCGAGCGGTGTGGGGATGTCGTCGAAGTCCTGTTCGAGGTCCTTCTCGGTCAAACCGAGTGAGGTATTGTCGAGGGGCATGTTTGGTTGGTTCCTTTCGTGCACGCCCGACCCTGATTTCCTCCTGGCAGAGGTGGGTCGGGCACTTTTGTTGGTTGGTTCGGATCGCCTGGCAGCGAGTTAGGCGGATTTCGGTTCCCACGGCGTGGCCGTGAAGTAGTTGAGTGCGTCGCAGCACTTGATTCGCACGTGAACTCCCTTCGGGCCGCTCCGATACGCACGAAGGTGGCCTTCGGCGACTAGCCGCTTCGAGGTGCGCAATCCGATGCAGTATTCGCGGGAAAGCGTTGCGTAATCCATCATTTGCGGTGTCTTGCATTGGCAGGTGACCAATTCGGTTGGCATGGGGTTGGTTCCTTCCGGTGTCTGGCAACAGACATGAGAATACGCATATCGATACGCATTTGGCAAGCGCGATGGCGGACTTCTCCCATAACAACGAGTGCCACGAGATGCCTGGCCTGCGACGACAGTGAGACGAGCGTTAGACATGCGTATCGGGCGGCGGCATACTGCTACGCATGTCCACCAGCAAACCCCAACCAGTCGACGACGAAGAGCCACCTGCTTTAGCTGCGTTCATCGAGCAGGCTCGCGTCGATGCGGGGATCAGATCCATCCGCGAGGCAGCTCGAATAGCGGGCGTCTCCCCCGCGGCCTGGCAGCAGCAAGAGCGCGGAACCGTGAAGGACGGAGTTCGGCGGTGGCCGGCGCCGACCCTCGACACGTTGGAGCGGATCGCTGAGGCGGTCGGAGTATCGAAGGCGCAGATCCGGAAAGTGGCTGGAAACCATATCGCTCATACCAAGCGTCCAGCTACG
Source organism: Rhodococcus sp. NPDC056506 (assembly GCF_042794945.1). Taxonomy (NCBI): domain Bacteria; kingdom Bacillati; phylum Actinomycetota; class Actinomycetes; order Mycobacteriales; family Nocardiaceae; genus Rhodococcus; species Rhodococcus sp. NPDC056506. The sequence continues at coordinate 21,725 of NZ_JBHTSW010000030.1, forward strand.
ATTAGCCCAGTCGGATCCCGATCAATCGATGTATCCGGCCTCACTGATGAGCAAATCGAGTTGCTGCAGCAGCTTGCAGATAGCTACAAGTCGAGCAAAGGGAAGCGCCGATGAATGCGCAGCGTCACCATGAAAGCTGGGAAGATCCCGTAGACATCGGGGTAGATGTCATCACCGGGAAGCTTGGCGATCATGCCGGGTATCTGATCACCGATGCGCGGCTGATCGTTCTCGACGAGAACTTGACTGGCCCCGAACGAAGATTCGGTGAGGCCCATCTTCGAGCGCATAGTTCATTGGGTGATTCGTTTAACGCGCACAATCAGGCCGACTTGCTTGCTGCGATTCAGTTGGTGCCGTTCACTGCACTTCGATCCGCTTTGCGCGGCAATGAGACCGCCGAATCTGCCGCCGACGATTTGGGTGTCACTGTCCAAGCGCTGTGGGTGCGTCTCGATGGCATTCGCGCTGATGATCGGATCTTGGCCGAGGAGCTCGCGTGCGAGGTTGAATGGCCGAACGCCGAGAGTGTTACAACCTTCGCCTGCACGGTAGTGAATGTCGCTGCAGAACTCGCGCGGCGTACTCCGCTCAAGATGGTTGCCTGACCCTAGACCCAAAAGAAGCCCCCAACTATCCGGTGATTCCGGACAGTTGGGGGCATTTTTGTTGGTCAAGCGATCTGGATCAGTTTGTCGAGCTTGCTGAGCGCCTGCCGCGCGAGGGTCTGGTCTACATGCGTGTACATCTGGGTTGTCAGGATGGAGACGTGCCCGAGGATCTGCGCGATGATCATCGGGTCGACGCCGGCTTCGAGAAGCAGCGTCGCGGTGGTGTGGCGGGCCGCATGGATAGTCACGTGAGGGAGATCCGCCTTGGCGAGTGCGTCGCTCCACCCTTCCCCGTCCTCTCTGGACGCGATCGGGCGAATCTGCTCACTTACCCACACAAAACTGAACGGGTTTGGTTCCGCAGATTCCCTGTGTTGCAGAAGGGCCGCTGCAAGCGGCGGAACCATCGGCACTATGCGGATCGACTTCGTGGTCTTGGGGCGGACCATGCAACGGCGCCCCGACCCGAGCGGGATCATCTCGAACCCTGGTTCAACGTCCCACGTCGATGCGGGACACGTCGATGGCCGCGTCGGGTTCTTCCCGCACGGGAAGTTGCCCTTCGGCGTTGGGTCTCCGCACCCGTGCTTCTTTGGCAGATCCTGCAATTGCCACGACAGATCGATGAGATTGTTTTCGAAGTCGACGCGGTCCCATTGCAGCGCGAGCGCTTCGCCTTGCCGCGCGCCGGTGAAGAGTGCGGTCGCCCATCTGGACACCATTGGATCGTTCGCCTCAGCGGAAACCGTCAAGAGCTTGCGAGCCTGCTCTGCAGTTAGTGCGCCGCGATTCTTCGACGTTACTTTCGGCTTGTCGACCAGGTCGCAGACGTTCTCTTTGATGCCGGTGGTCTTGTAGTTATTCATGGCATCACTGAGCGCCTTCGACAAGGTGTTGTGCGCTATTTCAACGGTGCGAGATGATTTACCAGCCTTGGCTACGGCTTTATGCATGGCGCGCACATCGGCCGGTGTTAGGTCTTTCAGTTTGCGCGCGCCGATATGTGGAACGATGTTGCATTTCACCGTGGATTTGTAAGTCTCCCAAACCCTTGGCCGGAGTCGAGGTTTGGCGATATCGTTCAGCCATTCCTCCATCCAATCGGAGACTTTGACTCCGGCCGATTCTTCGAGATTTCCCGCTGCGATGTCGTCGCGGAGTTTCTTCGCTTTGTTGATGCAGGTTTGCCAGTCTGCGGAGGATGCTGTGCGTGTCAGCCGTCGTCCGTTCGGGGCGGTTCCGACGTAGAAACGACAGACCCAGACTCCGTCTTCGGTCTTGTATGGCTTCGGCACTCCACGTGGCAGTTTGGGCATTTTGGGTTGGTTCCTTTCGGCGGGTTTCAACTGTGCGCACAGCTATGCGCAATGGATCTGCATTCGCTGGCACTTCGTGGCACCACCGAAGCTACGGTACGCACGCTCTAGCTGCAAGGATACCGCATATTGCCTGCATACCGCTACGCAAAAGACAGCTTCCCAAGCTGAATACGCGGGTTCGATTCCCGTCATCGGCTCCACTGGGTGTTCACCCATCAAGAACTGTTGAGTTCGCCATGGATCCGCAGATCCTTCCGACAGGCGATTTCTGGTTGATCAGCCGTCGTAAGGCCGGTTTCGACGGATCTTCTCCGAGCACTTCGAACTCTCGCACACGTGTACATACAAACGAGGTGCACACGGCGTTGCGCCTCAGATGATCTCGCGATTCCAGGTCGTGACCGCCCAGATCACGAACACGTTGAGCGCGATGATCGTCGTCGCCCACCACGGGTAGTAGGGCAGCCACAAGAAATTGACGAGAACCGACACACCGCAGATCACCAAAGCGCCCACCCGGGACCAGATCGACCCGGTGAACAACATGACGCCGGTCACCGCGACTACAACACCGAGTACAAGATGGATCCATCCCCACGTGGTGAGGTCGAATTGGTAGGCGTACGCGGGGCCTACGACGAAGACATCGTCCTTCGTAATCGCGGAGACACCTTGTAAGAACTCGAGCACGCCGACGGTGACGAGAAGTACCGCACCGCCCATCGTCGCTCCCTTTGCCACACTTTGCTGGACCAGAATTTTCTCGGACATAGCCGCCCCTCGAGGTCTCACGTGCGAATCGGTCGGGTGCCCCTGCCCTAGGGTCACGACGGCTGGATACCCGCTGCTCGGTCCTCAATCGCGGGGCGCGAAGTCGACAGCCTCATGCGGCCCTCGACCACGGCGATGTCGGGTCGTTCACAGGCGCTCCGCACGTTCGCTCTGATACCGCAGGCATCCACGGTCGAGCGCAGATTGGGACTCGTCGCGAGGTGGAACTCTGCGGGGAGAGTGTCGTAACTACGGAGGCAGCTAATCCGTCATGACTGAGGAACCGACAACCGACAGCACCGCCGAGCAGGCAGCCGGTCCGCCACGCCTGCTCGCCCTCCTGCTCGCGATGGCGATGTTCGTTCTCGTCGTCGACACATCACTGATGAATGTCTCGATCTCCTCCGTCGTCCGCGACCTCGACACGACAGTGAGCGGCGTCCAGGCGGCGATCGCACTCGAAGCACTGGTATCCGCGGCATTCATTTTGATCGGCGGCAAAGTCGGCGATCTCATCGGGCGCAAACGGGCCTATGTGCTGGGCCTCCTGGGCTACGCCATCGGTGCCTCGGCAATGGCGTTTGCGCAGTCCTTGACCGCAATCGTCATCTTCTGGGCCGTGCTCGGCGGGATCGGCGCCTCACTCCTGCTGCCCGCAATGCAATCCCTCATCCACGGCAACTTCGAAGGAGCAGAGCAGAAGAAGGTCTACGCCTTGGTCGGTGCAGCGGCAGCGATTGCCGCCGCCGTCGGACCGCTACTCGGAGGATTCATCACCACCTATCTCTCGTGGCGCGTCGGTTTCGTGCTCGAGGTCGTCGTCATCGCGGTCGTCCTCTCCGGCATCAAGCTGGTCCGCGATGTGCCGTACACGGGCCCTACCGGCATCGATCTGGTGGGTGCGGTCCTGTCCGTTCTGGGTATGGGCGGGATCGTGTTGGGAATCCTGGTCTGGCAGGAAGGCGGTGAAGCCGTTGGTGCGCTGCTGGCGGTTGGGGCGATTGCACTGGCGTTGTTGGCGTACTGGCTCGTGCGGCGCAAACATCGAGGAGGGCCGACACTGCTGGATCCGGAATTGTTCCGCTCCAAGATCTTCCGGCTGGGCATCTCCGGACAGATGCTCCAACAAATAGCCCTGGGTGGCACGATGATCGCGCTGCCGATCTACCTGCAAATGGTGCTCGAGTACAACGCCATGCAAGCAGGTTTGTCTCTCGCGCCCCTCTCCCTGAGTATGTTCGCAGTGGCATTACTTGCGGCGAAGAAGGCGGGTGATCGGCGCCCGAGCAAAATCATCAGGTGGGGATTCGTACTGCTCACGATCGGAATCGTGGCGTTGATCCCGATCGTGCCACGGGCGGAGTTCGGCTGGGGTCTGATAATCCCCCTGCTGATCGCGGGATCAGGGTTGGGATTGTTGGTCTCTCAGCTCAACAACTACACACTTGCCCCGATCGAGGAGCAGCGGATCAGCGAAGCTGCCGGCGTCAATTCCGCGGCCGGGTCCTTCGGATTGTCATTCGGGTTGGCATTCGCCGGCGCCATCATGTTGGCGACACTCTCGATCACTTTCACCACCACGGCGCAATCGAGCAGCGTGCTCCCCCAGGCAGAGCAGCAGCAGGTGGCGCAAGTACTCGAAGACGATGCCGAAGTCATGAGCAACACCCAGCTCGAACAACTACTCGTCAACCAGCCACCGGAAATTCAGAACGAAATCATCCGTATCAACACCGACACAAGACCTCTCGCGCTTCAGGTCGCGCTTCTCATTCCCCTCCTCGCCGGCCTCGTCGGGGTGTTCAATTCGTTTCGGATGATCCGGATCCCGGAAACCCCGTCAACGGCTTCCGGCGACGAGCCGGATGTGCTCTGACACTCGACATCTCCGGAGCCGAAAGCTCTCAAATCAGCTGCAGCCGAATGAAACCCTTGGCCACTATTTGGTGAGGATCGGTCGGTCTCCTCTTGAAATGTAATTGGCGAATCGTTCAATTCCTGCTTGTGAGAAGCTTCCTCGGCCTGCGCGTTTCAGTGCGGCTTCGACGAATGGGAGCGGTTTCCTGCGGTATGTGCGGTAGATGCTGTCGAGTACTGGTTGCAGTGCCCGGCGTGCAAGGTCTGCTGTTTCCGGGTCTGAACCCCCGAATTTCACGGTCACATTCGGCATAGATACCCCTGCTGGTCGAGTGTCCGATTCCCTGGCCGGAAGCGTACGTATCGGGATTGCGAATCAGTACAGAAACACCAAAACGGGGCGCTAAGTCCCTACTTGCGGTGGATACGACTCCGTCTTTGGGGTGACGAAAAACAGCCCGACCGCGGCGTGCGGTCCGGCTTCTGTTCTACGACTGCGGGTTACGACCGGAAGCCGAGGCTTCTGGATTCGCCTACTTCACGTTGGGTGGCGGGTTGCCGATGATGACGGGTGTTCGCGCCAACGAGTGGTGAACTCCCCATCTACAGCGTCCATGCGGAATGCCCCCACGAGCGGAACTGTCCACCGCTGTCGCCTCGGTGAATGTCCCGATGGGCAGCGCTCGGAGACCCAAGTCATCGATGCCAGTTTCCGCGATCTCATTGCCAACATGCCCCACGACGTTCTATGGTTCATTACATGAGTAATGAACCAGTGAACACCGAGCGTCGATCATCGTGATCGACGACGGACGACCACTGTTCCAACAGATCGCCGAGCAGATCGAGAGCTCGATCATCGACGGCTCGCTGCCCGAGGACGGGCAGGTGCCGTCGACGAACGAACTGGCGGCCTTCCACCGGATCAATCCGGCCACCGCAGCCAAGGGCCTCAATCAACTCGTGGGCGAGGGGATTCTCTACAAGAAACGGGGAATCGGAATGTTTGTCACTGTCGGCGCCCGCGACGCACTCAGGTTCAGACGCCGAGAAGCGTTCGCGCGCCAGTACATCGAGCCGCTGGTCGCGGAGGCGGACCGCCTCCAAATTTCCCTCGACGAACTCAAATCCATGCTGGACGACAGGAAGGCGGACTGATGAACGCAAGCACGACAACGACCGAGCCCCATGTCAGGCGTTTCGACGAAACTGAACTCATCGCCTCGATGCGCTCCGTGGACAGAAAGTACGGAGACGTCGACGCGCTCGCGGACGTCTCGTTCGAGATCAGCCGCAACAAGATCTACGGCCTGCTCGGCCGCAACGGCGCAGGCAAGACGACGATCATGCAGATACTGACCGGGCAGGACCTGCACACCAGCGGCGACGTCAAGGTATTTGGGGCTGCCCCGTTCGAGAATGCCGACGTACTGGCGAACGTGTGCTTCGTCAAGGAAAGCCAGACGTACCCCGAAGACCTCAAGGTCAAGCACGTACTCGTCGCCGCCGGCCATCTTCTCCCGAATTGGGACCACGCGTTCGCCGAGACACTGCTCGAGGACTTCCAACTTCCCCTGTGCCGCAAGGTGAAGAAGCTTTCACGCGGCATGCGGTCGGCGTTGGGGGTAATCATCGGACTTGCCTCCCGCGCACCCCTGACGCTTTTCGACGAGCCATATCTCGGTCTCGATGCCGTTGCGCGCCAACTGTTCTACGACCACCTACTGGCCGACTACGCCGAACATCCTCGCACTGTAGTGCTTTCGACTCACCTGATCGACGAGGTAGCGAATCTGCTCGAGCACGTGATCGTCGTCGACGCCGGCCGGATTGTCGTCGACGAGGATGCGGACACACTGCGAAGCCGCGCAGTAGTGGTAACCGGCCCCTTGGACGCGGTGGATGCTGTTGCCACGTCCGGCACCGTCCTGCACCGGGAGACGCTGGGCGCCCACAGCCGAATCACGTTGCAGGCCCATCTGACAGACACCGACCGAAACCGACTTCGGGAGGCGGGTGTCGCAGTGGAACCGGCGTCTTTACAGGAACTTGTCATCGCGACCACGACTCAGCGCAAGGAGATCACCGTATGAGCAACGCAACGACATCGCCACGGACGGTCTCGAAGGCGCCCACCCGGTCCAGGATCGGTTCCGTCCTACAACTGCACACGGTCGCGTGGCCGTTGCTGATCGCCTGGCCGGTGGGCATCCTGTTGATATCGTTCCTGATCAGCTTCACCATCTACGCGATCGTCCGGAACGATGAGGGTGAGGGGTTCACCGGCAGCGTGTTCTCCGTATACGGTTTCGTCTTGGCGTTCTACCTCCAGTCGATGACCCAGACGTTCCCGTTCGCGCTCGGACTGAGCGTGACTCGCCGCGAGTTCTTCACTGCCACCACGGTAATGGCGCTGGCACAGTCCGCAGTCTTTGCAATCGCGCTACAGGTTCTGTCCGTGGTGGAGTCCGCCACCAACGGCTGGGGTGTGCACATGCGCATGTTCGGCATCGCACGCTATTTCACCGACAACACCGCCGTACAGTTGCTCGCACTGTTCGCGACGCTGCTGCTGACCAGTTCGATCGCAATGCTGACAGGTGCTATCTACCAGCGGTGGAGAACCACCGGTCTACTCGCCTCCCTCACCGGGCTTTTCGGCTTGCTCGGCTTGTCAGCGATCCTTGTCACGTGGGCTGGTTGGTGGCCGGCGATCGGTTCGTGGTTTGTCGATACTCTCCGAGTGGTCCCAATAGCACTACTCCCCTTGGCCCTTGCCATCGCGTGCATCGCCGGAGCCTGGGCGACGTTGCGTCGCGCAACGCCGTGACCGCGTAATCATGTGCGACACCACATGTCGCGCCGTCTGGGAGTGCTCCTCGGATCAAAACCGTCTAGGCAGCTCGTCCCCCTCCCTGAGCCGGGAAGGGGACGAGCGTCGCAACAGGGTGCTATCTCGTCCCCGATTTGGTCCGCTCTACTGCCGAGCAACCCGCTCGACAAAACTCGAAGCCCGCAGCACCAGTTCATCTTTCCGATCCTGGCGCGCAGCCGCGGCATCGTAGCCGGCATAAGGGAGCGGGGGGTCGTTGCGAACATTGGCCGAGCACTGGAAGTCTCGGCAGATCAGTGTTCCGACTGTGCTGCCGCGTCGACCAGCAGGCCCGGCCAACTTGGCGCCGTAGAAGACGACCTCGTTGGGAAGTCGCGTGTCTCGGCACCAGGAACACTGGGCGCGCGACCGCGGAGTGGCCTCCGCTTGAACGAGCAAGACTCCGATGGTCTCCCCGTCGAGTGCCGGGACGATAGCGTAGGCGCGTCGGCCCATTTTCGGATCTCGCCAGCCCAGGAAATCGATAGCGTCGAAGTCGATGGTGTCGAAGCGGTCCGGCAGGGTGAGATCGGACTTCTCCTTACGACTCGCGTTGACGAGGCTGGAACGGATCGATGTATCGGTCAAAATGATCATGGGTGTATACCAATCGTGGCTCGGTGAAGGTGGGTACAGCTCATAGCCCGACCAGCACCAAGTGCTGTCGGGCCTGAAATGCGCTATCTGTCGCCGGCGAAAACGATGCCGACGACCCCCTCACGCCCATAGGGCTTCACCGTGTACGTATCCACACCGCGATGGTAGCTACAGGTCTGCGTTACAGGCCACTCGATTTATCAGTCACGCCATACCGCCGTGAACTCGTACCAAGGTCCACCGAGGTGAGTTGCGGAGAAATCATCGAACCCCGATGGTGGGCCGCTGGGCGAGTACACCCACCCACTCGAGGTGATGAACATGCTTTTGTCGTCGATGAAGTAGACCTCATCGGGACGCACAACATGGGCACTACTGATATTGAACTGGCCGATCTCGAGCTTTTCCACGGTCGATTCAGGCTGCTCCAGAAGACCAATCGCGATGGTCTCGAACTCTCCGCTCTTGTCGAGGAAAGTAGCCGGTGGCATCAACAACACCAGAGCGACTGCAGCGATAACGACGATCGGAGAGGGCAGGATCGACCACGACCACCGTCGGTCTTGGCCAAGGACATAGAGGGTGCGGATCGCCCACACCAGACCGACCACGATCAAGATGAGCAGAGCCGCAGCGCTGACGAGGAAGGGATCCAACCATCTGTACTCCCCGAACGGCGAAGGCCACCAACCGTAATGCTCGCAGATCAACGCAACAAGCGGAACAACGGTGAAGGCAAGAAGAATCGGCCCTGGGGGCTTGGCGGACGCCGGAGGATCAGCTACCAACCATTCACCCAACGACGTCGGCCTTCTCATCACCTCACCGTATCTGCCGGTGATGGCAAGCCTCATCTGAACGGTAAACCTACGGAGTGGTCTGACGATTCCTCCGAAAGCACTTGCAGGACAATCTCTCCAACCATCAACAGAATTCCGAGCACACCGATCGGCACTCTGCGCCAATCGGCAAACATGGACAATACTCATAATTCGAGCAAATAATGCGAATCGTGCGACAATCAGACGGTGAACGACACCGACAGTGGAGTTTCGCAACCGCGCCGATCGCGACTACTGAGCGTCGGCATCCTCCTCTCCGCCGCCCTGCTGTGGTCCACTCCCCTCGCCGCCGCCGCGCCCACCGAACCCGGACCGGCCAGTTGCATACCATTCGGAACCGCCCAACTGCCACCAGGTGCGCCCTCTGGTGGAGGTCGAGCCGGGTTGGCAAACCTACCGGCATTCACCAGTTCAACCGCCCCCGGCTCGGTCGAGATCCGCACGCCAATTACCCAGTTCAATCGTTTCTGGGACTTCGCGCTCGTCGACCACGACTTACTCACTCGGCCCCGAGAGCCAGGCGCATCAACGGCTGAACCGTGGCGTTTCGTGCCGATGCCGGAGTGCCTGCGCGGCCGACTGGTCGGGATATCACTGGACGACGACGAACTCGTCGCGGTCGACGACAACGGCTGGATCTACACGATGGACAACGCATCCCAGGATCCGCTGGTGTGGAACTGGACCTCGGCATGGGGTGCACCTCTGTGGAGCGGTCCCGGCCGACAACTCCCCGGAGACCGCCCGAACGGGTGGGCACTGAGCGTCTCGTCGCCGTGGGACAACCAAACTTTCACCGACGTCGCAGGACGGATTCACTTCGTCGGACTCGCCAAGATGACGATGATCCCCACGTTGACCGGGGACGGCAGCCGAATAACCTACGCGGACCCGTGGCTGCCCAACGACGACAGCTACGAGATCGGCGGTCCGCTCGGCGGACGGTTCCAGGCCGAGTCCTTGTCGGCGGCCGGGTCGACCACCTTCGTGATGAACAAGTACGGCGACATGTACACCCGCACATTTGATTTCGACTCTTCGGGGTCTGACTCGATCTTCTTCCGCTACAGCTGGGATGACCAGTCGGGCAAGCCCAGCGCACCTAACCTCGTCGCCGAAACCCTCGACCGCAGTACCGCCGCGATCCAACTGCCGGCGCCGGACTGGGTACACCAACCCAAGATTCCCGGTGAAGTCACATCCGCGATCAGTGTGCACTCTCTCGGCCCTGGCCCGAATCGACGGGAGTTGCGCGTCGAGGGCCGCCGCGGTACCGAATCCGGTTTCTGGCACAAGGATCTCGTCGACGGCGCCTGGGAGTTCACACCGACTGGCGCGCCTCTCGTCGGCGCGCTGATCGAGAACTCACCGACAGACCGTTCGACACATACCCTGGCCCCCGCCGCCCCCTGGCACTTGTCCACGACTCTGCCCGCCCGCGACGGTGCCATCGACGGTCAGACTCTGATCGACATCGGGTTTCCATATTCTGTGGTGGACCCGCGTCTGCTCGACGCGATCGGCCGGCACGCACAGCCCTCTGGATACCGACTGGACGTGGACCACTTCGACCCCGTCGCCACTACCCGGACCGCGGCCGTGACTGCACCGGATGGCACAGTCCTTCCGGTCGTCCTGCACACCGCCGACGGGCTACGGATGACTCCCCGCGCGTCCGGCCTCGACGCCGATCCGCGCCACCTCGTCGGGGCCATCGAGATCCCGTCGGACGCGTACGCGGATCGGGCATCGAACCCCGCACTGGACGCGTTCGTGCGGGACTGGATGCGCGGAAACCATATTGCCGCGATCACCCTCAGTGCTACCGACCATGACTTGGTGATCCGCTAGCCGAAACCAGCGCCGTCCTCCCTGTCGACTCGATTAGGCTCGGCAGATGGTCGAGACCACACGCGACGTGCCGATATCCCCCGTCGACGCTGCTAGCTTCCAGCTCGGTGTGCACGTCCAGCCATACCTCGTCACGATTGCCGGACTGCTCTCTCCGGGTGGCTTCGTCGATCGAGACGGTCGACCGGATCTTGCGCATCTTCACCGCACCCTCGCCGCTCACATCGCGCAGGAGCCATTACTGCGGCAGCGACCGATCATGCGGAACGGGTCATGGTGGTGGACTGATAACGACATCGACTTCGACCTCCATGTCTCACTGGACGAACGCGGACCTACCGAACCCGACTTCGAAGCGATCTGCAGTCGACTCGTGATGCTGCCCCTCGACCCCTCCCGACCCCTGTGGCACATCGCAGTGGTTCCCGCAGCTCGACCGGGGCAGTGCGGCATCGTCATCCGAGTCCATCACGCGGTACTCGACGGTGCCAGAGCCAGCGAGCTTTTCGAACGACTCTTCACCTCGGCTCCACCGACAAAACAACCAAGCACGGGCACCTCACCAAGGACGAAGATCCGTCCGACTCTCGAACTCCGCGATCAGAAGAAAGCCAGCCCCTGGGATCTTCTCCGATTCCGAATGGGGACGTTCCTACACCGGCCGATCCGGTCGCGGGCGCTCCTGGGCACCATTGGCCCCACGAGATCGATCTCGTCTGTCAACGTCGGCACCTCGTTGATCGAGCGTGGTGCGCAAAAGGCTGGAGGCACATTGAACGACGCCTATCTCGTTGCTGCGGGCGCCGGACTGCGATTCATCCTCGAAGATTGCGGTGAACACATTCCCAAGTCGATCGCGGTGTCGGTCCCCGTCGCAGTCAGCGCGATCGGTGACGCACGCAATGCCGTCGGGTTCATGATCATCGACCTCCCACTTCTCGAAACCGACCGAGAACGCGCCGTCGCGATCGTCGCGAAGCAAACCGCTGCGGCAAAGCCGTCCGCACGCGCAGCGGGAACAACATTTCGGTCACCACGTATGGCCCGCATTTTCGACAGGCTTGCGCAGCGCCAGCACATGATCGGTGCAGTGGTATCCAATGTCCACGGACCGCGTGGCCCGCTCACGCTCGACGGGGCAGCGCTCGTCGAACTCTGGCCGTTGGGCCCGTTGGCCGGCAATGTTCGAGTCGGATTCACCGCAGTGTCCTACAACGACAGATTCTGGATCGGAATCCAGACAGATGCCGAGCATCTCCCTCCTGCACACAGGATCGCGCAAGCCGTCGAACGGACTCTCAACGAAATAGCCAGCACCGCAACCTGACTGGATCTAACCGAGGATTTCGTGGATCGCAATGCCATCGAGCCGCTATCCGATTTACCCCGCCGCTTGGACGACGGATACTGTCGAGAGGTCTCGACTACAACTCGAGTGAGACCAGCCGGCAAGCCGGTGTCATCACGACACGATCGTCACGAGGGAGGCGAAAGATGTTCACACCTGCAGAATTCGGCAAGGTGTCGGTATTGGTTCCCGAGAACGGTGGTGCCGTCCCCTACGGAAACACCGTGGTGGTGCACGGATCCGAAAGCACTCTCGTCATCGACCCCTCACTCTCCCTCGACCGAGATCCCGTAGGTGCAGACCTGGCGTTCATCAGCCACGGCCACGAGGATCACATCGCCGGCCTCCATCATTTCGACGTGCCGACGTTCGCACACCACCTCGACGCGCCCTCGGTCGCATCACTCGAAACATTGCTCGACAACTACGGCCTCCGCGCAGACGAACGAGCAGAGGTCCGACTATCGATAGCAACGCAGTACGGCATACCTCCGACGCACCAGAATGTGGCAGGGATCGCGGACGGCCACGTCTTCGAACTCGGTGACCGCACGGCGACGGTCATTCATTTGCCGGGGCATACGCGCGGACACTGCGGTGTACTCGTCGAACCCGACGGCTTCTTCTACGTCGCCGACATCGACCTCACCTCCTTCGGCCCGATGTACGGCGATCTGGGTAGCAGCGTCAACGACTTCCTCGACTCCATCGACCACGTCGCAACGATCGACGCACGCTGGTACGGAACTTTCCACCAGAAAGGCGTGGTCGAGGGCAGCGACGAGTTCCGTCGCCGGTTGACCGCCTACCGTGAGAAACTGCTCAGCCGTGAAGAACGTCTCGTTCGATTCCTCAGTGAACCAAAACGCTTGGAAGACATCGTCGCCCATCGACTCGTCTACCGCCCCCACGTCGCCGCCCCTTACGTCGACGCCGTAGAACGACGAACAGCACAGCTGCACCTCGAACGACTCATCGCGTCCGGCGCTGTCACCACAGACGAAGACAAGGTGTTCCGGCGTGCCCTCTGACGTTCGAGCAGGCAGCGCGCCGTTCAACGATCAACCGTAGGATAATCGTCGACATGAATTGGGACAGTTCCACGGAAGCCGGATGGTTCGTCAAGCTTGCCGAAGATGGCTTTGCCGTAGCCATTTTCGATCCAGCGGGAAGTCTGTACGGCAACCTGTCCCCCACGCACCCGGACGAGGGCGATCGAACTCCAGGTAGACGTAAGCCGAAATCGTCGGTTGCCGATCGAGACCGACCTGTACTCACGTTCCGCAAAGGTCACCCCGCAACACTTCACTTGGCCGACGGAACGATCGGAACCGTGACTGATCAGAAGCGCGGGGCCATGCGCAGAAAGAACAAGCGATGTGAGGTCGACATCTCCGGTCGGACGTACATCTTCACGCATTCCTCGAGCCGAAGAGCGACGGCCCTGCGCGACGGAATCGCTCTCGCACATATGGCCCGCGGGCGCTGGTCCAACCGAAACAACGTCACTCGGAAAACTGTGTCGCTGACCGATGCCCTCGACGAATGCGTGCTGACGATATTCCAGAAAGTAGTCACACCGGGCCGTACCGGCGCGCTGGATCAGGTGATCTCCGACCTCAGTAACATCTGAGACAGCGGTGCCGACAGGGATTGACCCCTCCCTCACCCGCTGTCACTCGAGACACTGGCTCTACATCTACGAGGTCCCCGCCCCTCAGAACTCGAAATCCTCGACACCGACGCCGGGGCACCAATCGGCGCGAGACGAAGAATCGTCCGAAATGGGCGAAGCAGGACGAAACACTCACACAATCAGGACGAAGCTATCCGACGCCGGCCAATCGTGACACGTACGGTAGAAATGTAAACGTCAGTGATCTTACGACGGTTACCGGCCTCGTCGGTCCCCTCAATTGTGTGGCCGTCGAGGTCGTCTCGTGTCAATGCCCACATGAAAGCGGTTGCAGAAGATGACTTCTGACAGGCGCCGAGACTGATCCGAGGCGTCTTTCGATTCGAGACCAGCCCACGAATCAGCACAGCAACCCGAACCAACGCCTCTTCCGTCTTGACTCTTGTTCACAAATCTCCCCTCCCCCAGCAGTGCAAGGTTGGAGAGCATTTCCGTTCGTACACAGACAAATTGGCCTCCGACCGAGTCGTGTCCGCCGGCACGGTAGTGCCGTTGCCCTCCATCCGACTCTCGACGCGACTGATGCGGCCGTTGTGGTGTCCACTCACGACCGACAGATGATCCGTGACACGAACTCGTGGAACACCCTCACCCTGTTGCAATCCCGGCGAAGTGAACGCATGTCCGGCCGTCAGGATTCTGCCGTTCGACCAACTGCATTGACTACCTCCCGGTAACAACATTGTGAGCCTTGACACATCCGCAACCCACTCAATATTGTTCAGCGGACGATAGTTGTCTCTTATTCGAACGGCCCCGAACCTCCGATTAGAAGGACCCGAGAACCGATGTCTGACAATCCAACCCGAAATGAACACACCTCCGAGGGGCGCCAGTGACCGAACCGAACGTTCAGTCGAAACCAGGGCCGTCCGCACGCCAAGTCGGAGGACTCGCAGCCGTTGGCTTCCTCGCATTTTCCGAAGTCACCAGCGGAATGCTGCAGTCGTGGTACATACCACTCATACCGCAAATTGGACAGAGGCTCGACGTCAATCCAGCGCAACTCAACTGGGTACTGGCTTCATACCTACTTTCGACCGTCATCTGCGTACCCGTGTTGGCCAAACTGGGCGACAGATACGGCCACCGGCGCATGGTCCTATTTGTCCTTGGCACAGTGACCGTCGGAACGCTCCTGACAGCGATAGCACCATCGTTTGGAATCTTCTTGTTGGGCAGAATCATCCAAGGAACGCTGGGGGCACTGCTCCCACTCGAGTTGGCAATTCTCCGAGAACGAGCGGGCGCCAGTTCAGGACGCGCAATCGGAATACTTGTCGGGTGCCTTGGTGCCGGAGGAGCGGCGGGGAACCTTTTGGTCGGAGTCCTCGGAGCTCATGCCGACCTGACTCTTGTCCTCTTCGTGCCTGCCGCACTGGTACTGGCAAGCCTTGTGACCATTGCCAGGTTTGTGCCCGAAACCACCACTCGTGCGACAGGGTCCATCGACTGGACAGGTGCGGCAATACTGGGTACCGGCCTCGCGGCCTTCCTCGTCGGGATAAGCAATGGAAGCAAACTGGGGTGGACCTCTACAACAACCCTGATGTCAATTGGCGGCGGCTTGGCACTACTTGTCGCGTTTGTTGTACTCGAGAAGAAAATCAGCAGCCCGTTGGTCGACTTGACATTGTTGACGAAGGGAGGAGTCGGATTCCTTCTAGGACTGACAGCATTATTCGGATTGCAGTTCTACGGAGCCGCCACTGTTTCTACACTGTATTTTGCATCCAAACCCGAGATCGTCGGCTACGGATTTGGCCTCGACTCGATGGGCATCGGACTCGCGATAACCCCAGTACCCCTCGCCATCATGATTTCGTCGTCGCTCGCCGACAGCCTCGCGCGACGATTCGGGACTCGAACGGTGCTGCAGATGTCGGCTCTTCTGATTTCCATTTGGTTTGGTGGGTTGATCGTATTTCGACACAGTCTGACGGGCTTCATTTCGATGGGATTGATCGGCGGTACCGGAATCGGGCTATTCGTTGCACTGCTTCCCGCACTTGTAATTTCTCGCGCACGCCCGGAAGACTCCGGGATCGCGGGCGCTCTGTACAACACCTCTCGAACGGTAGCCGGGGCAGCCGCTGGAGCGATGTGCGCTGCGATCATGTCCGGCATAGTGATCAGTGGGTCGAAAATTCCCAGTGAGACTGCGTTCCTGACGATCTGGTCCGCCTGCATCGGCGTGGGTGTTCTCATCTTTGTGCTGGTCCCACTTCTCAACAAGCTAGGCGGAAAGGCCTACCAACCGGACCTGCCGGAGCAAGTGGCCGACATTCCGGTCCGAGAATCATCCTGATATTGCCTACGAGATTTCCGCCGCGAGACGGGGATTCTCTGGCACCGCAAGGGATGGCGCGTGGCATGATGGGCCCATGTCAAGCGCCATCCCGCAACCGTCTGGCCGTGGGCGACCAAGCGATCCAGAGATAGAAGCACGTCTTCTATCCGCGACGCTGGAGTTGTACGGCGATCTTGGATGGGCAAGGCTGAATCTGGACTTGATTGCGCGACACGCCAAAGTCGGAAAAGCAGCCCTCTATCGACGATGGCAGACAAAAGAACAGATAATGACAGCAGCGCTGCGATCCAGCAAAATGTCCGTGGCCGACTTCGATACCGGAACCCTTCGCGGAGATCTGGTCGCTATCGGCCAAGTAACGGTAGAGCGGCTGCTCGGCGAACATGGTTCGGCACGAATGCGAGCCATGATCGACGCTAAAATATTCCCAGAACTCTTCGAGGGCGACATCGCTGAATTCCGCAATGAAAGTATCGTTGGCGGTCGGGAAACCATATTTCGCGCAATCGAACGCGGAGAGATTTCCAGAGGCACATCACCAGCTTTGATACTCGATGCCGTGGCAGGAACAATCGAGCACCGTTTTCTGATGACGCCGATGTCTAAACTCAAAGAATTCGAATCCAGCGCGGATAAATATATCGAATCAGTGGTCGACCTCGTTCTCGGCGGCCTCAAGTTCAACAGCAGTTCTACTGAAACATAATCTCGAGTTGTAGAAAAAATTCGACGAGCCGGGAGCCGGCCATGTCAGCCCCCGCTTGGTCCAATCTCCGGTTAGCTTTGAGAGCCGATCGTTGCCGACCCGTCGGCAAAAAGAATTGAGAATACTGTGGAAACATCAAAGCACAGAAACGTCACACCACTGAGATGGTCAGTGAAAGAGTCATTGCTGCAATACGTTCGAGCACTTGGCGAGATTACATATGTGTCTGCCGTAGTCGAGGAGAATGACGAACTGATCTGGCCATTCGTCGCAGATCGTCATGAACCCGATGGGACTCGGATCGCCCAGTACAGCGGCGAGATCCACCTCCGCGCGCACGACGGACTCCTGGATATCGTCATCGCCGATCCCGAGGTTCTCCTGACCGAGGCGCAGGGGCAATTGAGCGTCAGGACGACCCTTGACGGGTCGGAACGCATCGTGATTGCGACCCTCGACAGCGTCGAGAACTCAGAATCAGCCGTGCAGGCCCAGGTGCGGGTAACTGCCGCAGGTTCGATGGTGTTCGGCGCCAATTACCCTTCGGGAACAAAGCTTTCGCCATTGACAATCGGGGTTGGCCCACGCTGACAGAATGCGGATGGTCACCGCGGCTCACCGATACCGTCCAGGACCAGGAACTCGATCTTCCGCAGTTCGTCGTCCGCGTCGAAGTCGTTGCCGGAATCACCTGACGACGCTCCCCTGATTCCAACTCGAACTACCGATCCTGAGTTTCGGGATCAAGACCTATGCCACCCTCTTCTCCCGCGTCAATTGTTTGGGCGTAGCGCGCGGCATACTGCTCCAGCGCGACGGTCGCATCTGCTTCACCCGCCCACTGGTCCGGCACCTCGAGCCCGTCGCTCGTCGTTCGCGACACCCGCGCGGTGGAGAACTCGACGACGGTGCGGGTGAAGGAGCACCGCAGGAAGCTCGAGGATGGGGAGAATCGCGCAGCGCCGAAGGTGCAATCTACGAAAGACGTGTCCGAGAACTGCGCACCGGTCAGGTCCGCGCCGTCGAAAGTGCAGCGCTCGAACACAGTATTGGGCACTGACCTGAGCCGCAGTGCTTTCGCTCCGGTGAAATCGCAATCGACGATCTGCGGCCCCAGAGCCAGACGGGAGAGCGTGGCACCGCGGAAACTGCACCGCTCGAATCTGCGATTGATGCGCGGCTGACCGGTCAACATGGCGAAATCGAAACGGCAGTCGAATAGTTCGGACTCGAAGACTGACAGTGCTCCCTTGACGAAGCTCAGGTCGATGCGTTCCAGAGTGAGGAATCTGATGTCGATACCACCGCTACCTGCCGCCAGACCACGCAAATCCACCAACCCGTCGGCAGTCTCCGTCCATGGCGAGGTGAGCGCGTGAGGTGGCTTGACGATCCGCGACTGATCAAGCAACTCTGCCTGTAATTTCTCGACATCCTCGTCTGACCAACGGCGACGCAGAACACTGATGTCGGTTCGCTTCACAGCGGTCCCGCTGAATGAAGTATCAATCGAGATCGACCTTCCGTACGTGCGTATTTGCCACATCAAGTTCGATTTCCTGTGCATTGGCCAATCGCAGCGTCGGCACAGGATCTCCCGTCGTGTCGTCGACCAACGTCGAAAATGGTTCACCGTCGTCGAACGCGTGGCGCTCGCCCCACTGACGCAAACTCACGATCACGATGAATAGATCCGCGCCACGTGCGGTCAAGACGTACTCGTTCCTGGTCCCCTGTTCGTTTGCTCGAACCTCCAGGATTTCCTGTTCGACAAGGCTCCGCAGCCTGTCGGTCAGAATGTTCTTCGCGATGCCGAGGTTGCGCTGAAACTGACTGAATCTACGCGCCCCGTCGAAGGCATCTCGCACGATCAGCAGCGACCAGCGGTCCCCGATGATGTCGGCTGCTCTGGCCACCGGGCAGTGAGAGTCCGTCCACTGCATGCGATCAGCCATCAATTTCCTCTTTGGTTGCGTTTTGAAACCGATATAACATAGCCTTCAAATGGTATCAAAACGCAACCAAATGGAGTGAAAGTGGTCAATCATGCCGCGCACGAGGCCGCGCCGACCAGGCACGGGATGCCTCACAGACTGCGCATCCTTTTGGCTGTCCTCTGCGGGGTCTCGGTAGCAAACATTTACTACGCACAGCCACTTCTCGGCCAAATCGGGGCGGACCTGTCACTTCCAGCGGCCGGTCTCGGACTAGTCGTTGCACTCGCCCAACTCGGCTACCTCGCAGGGCTGATCGTGCTGGTGCCACTGAGCGACCTGGTGGACCGCAAGAAACTGATCGCACTCCAGATAGGCTCTGCCGCAACGGGAATGATGTTTGTCGCATTTTCCACCACGAGTCTTCAACTGTTGATCGGCATCACTGTCGCAGGCGCATTCTCAGTCGTCGTCCAAGTCATAGTTGCCTACGCCGCAGCAATCAGCCACCCGGAGGAGCGGGGCGCGAACATCGGCGTCATCACCAGTGGCGTCGTGGTGGGCATCATCCTCGCCCGCACCGTGGCGGGACTGGTTGCCGATCTGGCCGGCTGGCGGGCGGTCTATTCGGGGTCTGCCGTTCTCTCTCTTCTGATCGCCGCGGTCGCTTTGGCGATGTTGCCGAAAGACGTGTGCCCACGACGGAATAAGAGCAGTTACGCGCGGGCAGTCGGGTCAGTCGTGACGTTGACAACTACGAACCGAGTATTCCGCACCCGGGCGCTGATCACCCTGTTCCTCTTTGCGTCCTTCGGTGCATTGTGGAGCGGTATGACCCTGCCACTGAGCGAGGAACCGTGGCGATTGTCCACAACACAGATCGGGCTGTTCGGCATAGCCGGACTTGTCGGCGCACTGGGTGCAATCAGCGCCGGCCGATGGGCAGACGAAGGCAAGTCGCAGCGCGTCACCGGCTTGTCCCTGATCGTTCTCGTACTCTCGTGGGTGCTGAGCGCGCAGGCTACGCACTCTCTTGTTCTGCTCGCGATCGGCGTGATTGCATTGGACTTCGCCGTCCAGGCTGTACACGTCACAAGTCAGAATCTCATCGTCGCCCATGCACCGGAATCAGCCGGCCGCATCATCGGCAGCTACATGGTGTTCTATTCGCTGGGCAGCGCAATCGGAGCGATCTCCACCACCATGGTCTTCCACGTATCGGGTTGGGGTGCTTCGAGCGCCGTCGGGGGCGGGTACGCTGTCGCTGCATTGATCGTCTGGATCGTCGACCTGACGCGCACATCACGGGCACGAAAACAGCCGGGCCGCAACACGGCCCGGCTGCAGAGTTCTCACGCACCAACTGGGATTCCGGATGAGCGCAACTACTGGACCTGATCGAGCACCAGTCGTCCACCCTCACTCGGCATCGAATCCTCCACTTTTACAGAGTGATTGCGTCTCCCACGAAGATCTGATCGGGATTGACGATCTGTGGGTTCATGTCCCAAACCTGCTGCCAGGTGAGCCCACGTTCGGCACCGAGGCCGAACAACGTATCCCCTGCCGCAACGGTCACCACTTCGCCCGACGCCTGAGAGTTGATCTCCGGAATGCTCTCTGCCGGTGAAGATTCGAATGATGCAGACTCGACTACCGGATCCGGCACGGATTCGGGTACCACTTCGGGCTCGGGTGCAGGTGCAGGTGCAGGTGCAGGTGCAGGTGCAGGTGCAGGAACAATGCTCGAGCCGGTGTCGCACGCGCCGACCGAACTCAGGAAGGTCATGGGATCGACGGCACCGCCGTTGTGAATCCGCAGATGCAAGTGTGGCCCGGTGGAACTGCCGGTGTTGCCCGTTGCCCCGATCTGATCGCCTACCTCGACATGCTGCCCCACACCGACCCATGTTTCGGAGAGGTGACCCATCTGAATCTGCGCGCCCGAGTCCGCTTCCAACTGGATGTATGTTCCGTATCCACCCGGATCGTTCGGTCCTGCAACCGAAATAGTGCCCGACGTCGGTGCGTGGAGTACGGTGCCTACGTTTACGGCGAAGTCGACGCCGTCATGTCCTGCATGGAAGCCCTGTGACAGCGCCCCGTCTACCGGCCACTCCCAGTTACAACTCGCCGACCAACCTTGCGCACCGGCGATACCTGCATTGACGACCGCTCCGGCACCCACAAGAGCACTCACTCCCGCAGTAGCAGCGATGAATCGTTTCGTGTTGGAACGCATGGGTTTTCTGTGCTTACTCATTTTTTCCTTGACTGATGTGATCGGAGCAGGTGCAACGCTCTACCTGCAGGCAGCACTCGGTACGTGCTGAGCGGTACGGCAGACAGCACCGACTCCGTTGGAGTGAATTTTTCGGAATGCGCCACGGCGATAACCAGAGCGACAACTCTTGCGACAGCGGGACGCATGGGTACTGATCGAAATGTCGAGAATCCGACGAGCTCGTGGATCTTCGACGGCATGGTCTGTGGCACGGAAACGGCCACAACAGCGAACACCTGAGTGCGCTAGCTCGCATCACGGACCACACTGTGGTGCGCTCATCCTGTGCGCCGCGGACTTGTCACGCGGGTGGACGGAGAGCAGGTCCGGAGACTATTCCGTCAGTACTGGTGACAGCACTGGCAAAATCCCGAGCCAACTCGCGGCAGGGCGGGAACCGATCCTTGATCGTGGGCCACGAATGTCGTCACGGCGAACCGAAGGCATTTCGGTTGCAGATCGACAGGGCGGGTGTCTGCACGGGCGGTCGAGATTGGGGTGGAACATGCGGATCCTTGCGTTGCGGATGAGAATCACCCCATACGCTGTCGCTTCATGGTGCTCCACACGACGGTTGAATTACCTGGATACATACCTGTTTTTGCCAGGTCGACCCGACCGGTCGAAATTGCACCCGCCTCGACGTCACCTGAACGCCGAACGGGAGACCAGTGCATGTCCCGGTATCGGAACGTGCGCTGATCTCCCGTTCAGGTAGATCTGTTGTTCGGTAGAGCTACCGCTCTGCTGCGTGATGCGCGGCGATGTATCCGTAAACCAAGCCCTGGCCGATCGTCGCGCCAGCGCCCGGGTAAGAGTGTCCGAATGCGTTGGCCGCGGTATTGCCGATCGCGTACAGGCCGTCGATGACGCTGCCGTCCTCACGAAGCACGCGCGCTCGATCGTCGGCCTCCACGCCGCCGCAGGTGCCGAGGTCGCTGAGCGTCATCTTCACCGCGTAGAGGGCACTCGTGTCGAGCTTCCTCAGGTTCGGGTTCGGCGACACTGTCGGGTCGCCGTAGTACCGATCGTATGCACTTCCGCCGCGACCGAATTCCGCATCGCTACCGGCAGCTGCGGCCTCGTTGAACTTCTCGAAGGACTCGGCAAATGCATCCTCGGGAAGTCCGACCTTGCGGGCAAGCTCGGCCGGACTGCTCGCCTTGTGCGCGATACCGGACTCGAAGAACGCTGGTGGAAGGGGCTGACGCGGGAAGATGCCGCCTGCGAACACATAACTGTTGCGGTACTCCTGGTCGAAAACGAACCACATGGACTCGGCAGGGTCGCCCGCCTTCTCCCTCTCGAGCACGCGCTGACCGAACGTCATGTAGTCGGTTGCCTCGTTGACGAATCGACGACCGGTGTGGTCGACGATGAACGAGCCAGGCAGCGCACGCTCCGCGAGCATCACCATTGGCGGTCGTCCCTTGATGCTCGCCACTGCGGGGAACCACCACGACTGATCCATCGAGCCGATACCCGCGCCCAACTCCTGGGCAGCCTCGATCGCCTCGCCGATGTTGCCCTCTGCGCCCAGGCTCTCGTGCTCTCCGAGGCTCTCCGACTGGTACTTGTGACGCCATTCCATGTTGTGGTCGAACCCGCCGGCGGCCAGAACGACACCGCGGCGGGCCGTCACCGTCACCTCGCGACCGTCCTGCACGACGATCGCACCGGTCACGCGGTCGCCCTCGGTGACGAGCCGAACCAACGACGTTTCCGTCCACACCGGGATACCTGCTTGCACCACACCGGCGAACAGGCCCGCTGCGAGCGCCTGACCGCCGGCGATGTATTCACGCTTGAGGACGTACTTACCGTAAACGCCCTGCGCCAAGCGGCGGATGATGCGCGGAAAAGCCTTGGTCGGCTTCTTCACCATCAGGTTCATCCATTTGTAGTCCGCGCCAGTGACCGGCATCGGAAGCCCGGCTTCCATCAGGCCGGGGCGCAGGCGAGCGCGTTCAGTGCCCAGTACCGACGCGTCGAACGGCTGGCACTCGCAAGTGCGGCCGGCCGCGCTGCCGCCCGGCAGTTCGGGGTGGTAATCGGAGTATTCCTTGGCCCAGAAAAACTTCATGGGCGTCGTGCGACCGAGCATGTCGACCGTGGCGGCACTGTGGTCGACGAACGCCTCACCGCGTGCGGCGGGTGCCGTATCACCAACCGCCGCATGCACATAGGTCTTCGCGCGCGCTACGGTGTCGCCCGCACCGGCTTCCGCCAGTACCGCGTTGGCAGGCATCCAAAACGCCCCACCGGACCGCGCCGTCGAACCGCCAACGTACTGCGTCTTCTCCACGATCAGCGTGGACAAGCCGAGCTCGTTCGCGGCGAGGGCCGCAGCCATGCCGGTACCGGACCCGATCACAAGCAGGTCGACAGCGATGTCATGGGCTCGAGTCGCGGGGGGTGCCTGATTCTTAGCCATTGAACGAATCCCTTCACGTGGTTTATCGACGCAAACGCTAGGGCAGTCGAGACGCAGTAGGGTCCGGATGCCCATTCAGCGGGACACTGCAAGCGGGTTGACTCAACAACACCGGTCACGGTTGGCCCATTGCGGCGCTCACCGCAGGGTCCCGTCGATCGCATCATCGCCAATCTCTGAATTCTCCGATTCGAGCGGATATGGTGAGGCTGTCCCTTCGATCACGACAGTGCTGGAAAGTGGCCACTACAAACGACATTGCTGGACGAGTTCCGGGCACACGAAGAACCGAGCTGTGCGTCGGGGAATGAACAACCTGGACATTGGAGGTCTCTCGTGATGAATCTCGTTCGCCGACTGAGCGTCTGCGCATCTGTCGTGATCGTTTCGGCTCTGACGCCGGTAGCGCTCGCATCTGCAGCGGTGACCATTCCATTCCAGGTCAACCCTGCGCCGTACGGCAACCCGAACGGCAGCTTCGACGCGCCCGCAGTCCGCTGCGTAGCTGTGGTCGGCGACCAACCCGGCACGGTGACGATCACCGGCGGCAAGGAAGACCGGTGGGGATGCCTACTCTCGTCCGAAGTGCGCTGGCTGAACCTCTCGACCGGGGCCTCCGGTTCCGCCCGACTCTCGGACGGCCTGCACGGATTCCCGGCAGAGGCGATCGTTCAGACCGGAACAGGCCAAGTCGCTGTCGCCGTCCTGTCCGTCACCGGAACGATCACCCCAGGCGTCGCATCGTTCTACGTGCCGTAAGCATCCGAACTCCGAATCACGGCCGCGATGGGACCTAGGTCGTGTTTGCCGACACGTCATCGCGGTTAGCCTGAAAAGACGCTACCGAGAGGACGCTTATGACCTCGACTGTGCACGAAACCGGCGCCGTGGATCCAAACCTGATCGACGTCTACAAGGACCTCCACAGCCACCCGGAGTTGGGGTTTCACGAGGATAGAACATCCAAGATCGTCGAAAAGCATTTGGCAGCATTGGGATTCGACACCACAACCGGGGTCGGCTCGACCGGAGTCGTCGGCGTCCTGAAGAACGGAGCGGGACCTACTGCGCTGCTGCGTGCGGACATGGACGCCCTCCCGGTTCGAGAAGAAACCGGCTTGGACTACGCCAGCACGGTGACGACCACCGACGATCAGGGGAAATCCGTCTCGGTCAGTCACGCGTGCGGCCATGACCTGCACACAACCTGTCTACTCGGTGCAGCCCGAATTCTTTCTCAGGACACGACGACCTGGTCCGGCACTCTCGTCCTCGTCTTCCAACCGGCCGAAGAACTTGGAGCGGGTGCGCAGGCCATGGTCGACGACGGACTGTTCGAGCGATTCCCGAAGCCCGACATCGTCCTCGGACAACACGTGGCTCCGCTACCGGCAGGCACCATCGCCGGGCATGCTGGGCCTTCGTACGCGGGATCGGACTCGTTGCGTGTGCGACTGGTCGGAAAAGGCGCGCACGGATCGATGCCGGAGAACTCCGTCGATCCCGTGGTCATGGCAGCCGAAACCGTGCTCCGCCTGCAAACTGTCATTTCACGCGAAGTGCCGAGCACCGCGACGGCGGTCCTCACCGTCGGCTCCATTCATGCTGGAGATGCCGCCAACGTCATTCCCGGCGAAGCGGAGCTCCAACTCAACATCCGTAGCTACGACGCCGGTGTGCGTCAACGAATCCTCGACAGCGTCGACCGCATCGTCCGGGGCGAGGCGGCCACTGCCGGCGCACCCACCCCACCGACTATCACCGAGACAGAGCACTTTCCTATCGTCGTCAATGATCCGGCAGCGCTGGACAAGACACTCGATGCCTTTGCCGAATGGCTGGGAAACAACAAGATTCTCGACCCTGGCGCAGGAGCAGGGAGCGAGGATGTCGGCATTCTCGCGACCAGCGCCGGTGCGCCGCTGTCGTACTGGTTGCTCGGCGGCACCGACCCTTCCCTGTTCACGACAGGTGACATGACCGATCCAGCCCTGCGAACCGTGCCGTCGAACCATTCGCCGCACTACGCTCCCGTGATCGAGCCGACCCTGACAATCGGCGTGAACGCCTTGGTGGTCGCGGCCAGGACGTGGCTACCAATTCCCTGACGTCATAGCGTCTCCACTGGGCTCCCTCCATGAGAATTCAAGGGAGCGAGGCAGTTTGACATTGCATGACGCTGCAGCAGACCGATCGATGGACGTGCAGGATTCGAAGTACGCGCATACCCGAGCAACGACAGTCGATCTCGAGCTTTCTTGGCGCAGTTTCTCTGGATCGTCTTCGTCGTCATAGGCGGACAGACCGGATACTGATGATTCTGAGCGGTAAGTGGTTCCGACGAAGCTGAATCATTGCCGGTTCAACCGCACACCATCAATAGCCGCAAGTAAAGAACTTGACAAGCTTTACCCATCTCCGTCTTCGAGTTTCACACTATTTACCTCGAAGAAATTCAATACCAGATAGGCCACGCCTGACTACAAAACACCCCGAAGTATTGACGGAAACTATCAGGCCGAAGCCTTATCACATCCAGGCCAACCCTTTGACGCACCCGGATCATAATATTACTCGATCATCGCCGGTAAACACTGATCAGCGTGTGACTCACGGCATTTTCCGATTTACCACGGGAAATCGTGATAATTCATCACCGGCCTTGAACTGGAAGAACTGCAAAAGTCCTAGATTCAACTAATTCCAAACCGCAGGGTTCTCTTCACTTTTCGCGGCATTTCAATTGGCAATGCTTGACATCGAATTGTCTTTCGTTCTCAATTAGCGATGCCCACTGACGTGATGCTCCTTCGTGCATCAACGCATTAATTCCGCTATCGAATCCAGTGAAGGGATCAGCCGCGAAAATGACGGTTGCCGAGAGCTTGAAAGATAGGAACCTGTACTCGAACCTCAGGCGTGCTGCCGATTTGAGCAACCCATTCTGGGATCGCGCAGTCGGCGAGGGCCTGGCAGATATCACCGCCGACCGCGTCGCAGGCTTCGAACACCGGACGACCGAAGGGTACGAATTCGAGAATTTCTCCACCTACTCGTACCTGGGTCTCGACACCGACGATCGGATTCGGTCGGGTGCAATCGCCGCTCTCGAGCGCGAACGAACGTTGAACAGTTCCATCTCACGGATGAGGGTTCACTCCCGTCTCCTCGACGACACCGAGGCCGCACTGAGCGAACTGTTGGACGCGCATGTTCTCACGCTCGGGTCCGCGGCCAACGCGGCGTGGAGTCTGCTCCCCCTCGTCGCATCCGGATTGCTCACCGGCGGCGAACCTCCCCTCATGGTGTTCGACAAGAACGCACACTTCTGCCTGAATGCAATGAAGGCGAGCGTCGCCGACGAAACGACGATCGTGACCATTCGGCACGACGACGTCGATGAACTCGAAAGTCTTTGCCGCACAAATTCTCAGGTGGCATACGTGGCGGACACCGTCTACAGCACCGGTGGAAAGGCGCCGCTGAACGAACTGTTCGCATTACAGGCCAAATACGGACTGATTCTCGTTCTCGACGAGGCACACAGCACCTCGGTCCTCGGACACAACGGCCGTGGTGCAGTACTGGATCTCATTGGCAGCTTGAATGATCGAACATTCTTGCTGACATCGCTGAACAAGGGATTCGGCGCTTCCGGCGGCGCGATCGCACTCAGTAGTAACAGTGGCAGTCGAAATCGTGATCTAGCACTTCGCTACGGCGGCCCACTCACGTGGTCGCAACGTGTGAACGTAGCCGGGCTGGGCGCTATCGCAGCGTCCGTGGAACTTCACCACAGCGGAGAGGTAGACAAGCGCCAACGGCGACTGCAAACGGTTGTGGAACAGTTCGATTCACTCGTCGACACGCCGGCATCGGGCGATGGCCTCCCGATCCGGTTCGTCACACTCCACGAGGAAGAAAGAACCATCGCTGTAGCAAAGGAACTGCTGAAACGCGGTTTCTACACCTCGGCTGTCTTCTTTCCGGTCATCGGTCGAGGCAAAGCCGGGCTCAGATTGATGCTTCGCGCGGACTTGCCTTCGGCAACGATCGAGCGTTTCGCCGACGTCCTACGAAGTGTCACCGAATGAGCGAAGGCCGCACTGTCGCAGTGACACCGCTGGCTTGTGCCGTCGTGTTGACAGCACAGATGGCGACGACCATCTATCTCCCTTCACTGCCGAAGATCGCCGCGGATTTGGGCATCGCGGATTCCGTCGTCAAGTGGTCGGTGACTTTGTTCGTGATCAGTGCAGCACTACCGGTGGTCGTGTGGGGGCGGTTGGCCGATCGCCTCGGACGTAGGACCGCACTGCTGTCCAGCTTGGCCCTGTTCGTGATCGCCTGCGTTGCTCTCGCCTTGGTCCAGAGCGCCGCCGTTCTACTGATCGGCCGGATCCTGCAAGGCATCGGGGCCGGAGGCGCGGCCATCGTCGTGCGAATGATGGTGAAGGACAGGTTCACCGGTTCGGAGCTCGCCAGTCGATTGTCACTGTTGTCGATGGCATTTGTGGTGGCGCTGGGCGGTGGCCAACTGATCGGCGGCGCACTCGCGTCGTTCACCTCATGGCGCGCCGGATTCGGAGTCCTCGGGGCGTTCGGCGTCGCACTGGCTGCAGTGGCGGTGAATACCGAGAACACCACGGTCCGCGACAACAACGAACGCGTCGTTCGGTGGAATGCCATAGTGCTGACACCCAAGTTCTACAAACCGGCCATTGCGGGAGGTTTGGGTTTCGGCGCAATCGTCCTGGTCCAGCAATCGAGTCCCTTCCTGTTCAGCGATCGATTCAATTTGCAACCGTGGGCGTTCGGCGCCTTCGGAATCCTCTACGGAGCCGCCTACTTCGGCGGCGCGTTGTACGTCAACCGCAGGGCCACGGCCGTTGGTTCGGAAAAGCTGATGCGCAGAGGTGCGTTATGCATGCTGGTTGCGGGTCTCGTCCTCATGCTCTGCTGGTATCCCCCGCTTGGTTCCATTCCGTTGCTCGTCGTCTTCCTGATCGGTTACGTCGCATTGACATTCGGGCAATCGCTGCTCTTCCCGAACTCGGCTGCATCAGCAGTGACACATTTTGCGGAAGGTGGAGCCATCGCCGTCGCTTACTGCGGCCTCGTGCAGCAGGGGATTGCCGGCATCGCCTCCGTCGTCGGACCTCTCGCGTCCGATGAACGCGTGTGGTCGGCAATCATCGCACTCATCACCGCAGCGGCGACAGCGCTCGTCTTCTCCCTCCGTACAGCTTCCTCCGAACCGACAGTAGGTACGTCCCATGCCCGTCATTGAACGCACCGCACAACTCGACCCCGGAACCCGGGAGCAAAACTTGTTGGCATACAAGACGATTCGTGAGCGAGTCGCGGGCGCGCAACACTTGTCCGTTCACGGAGCACCCGAGCGGTCCGTCGCCAAGCATCGTGCTCGCGGCAAATTGCCCGCTCGCGAACGCATCGACGCTCTTCTCGACGTGCAGTCCCCATTCTTCGAGATCGGCCAACTGGCCGGATTCGAGGTGTACGACGAGCAACTCCCGTCGGCCGGTCTGGTCACAGGAGTAGGTCTCATCCGCGGCTCACTCTGCGCCATCTTCGCGAACGACGCCACTGTCAAAGGCGGCACCTACTACCCGCTGACCGTCAAGAAGCAACTGCGATTGCAAGCTGTCGCCCGTCGACTGAGGCTGCCGTGTGTCTATCTCGTCGACTCGGGAGGTGTTTTCCTCCCCATGCAGGATGAGATCTTCCCCGACGAGCACCATTTCGGCGAGATGTTCAAGAACATCGCCGAAATGTCGGCAGACGGAATCGTTCAGATCGCAGCCGTCATGGGCTCTTGCACCGCAGGAGGTGCGTACATCCCGGCGATGTGCGACGAGACCGTCATCGTCCGAGGCACCGGCACTGTCTATCTCGGTGGTCCTCAGTTGGTCAAGGCTGCTACCGGTGTCGACGTCGAACCGCAGGAACTCGGCGGTGCCGACGTGCACGGGGTGATCAGCGGCGTCGTCGATCACATCGCCAACGACGACATTGAGGCACTGACAATGATCGCCGACATCGTCGCCCGAGGTGATCGACGGGAAGTACGGGCACCGTCACGATCTCCGCGACCGCCTCTCCACTCCCCCGAGGCGCTCGACACGGTGATCCCGGCTTCTTCCAAAACACCTATCGTCGCGCGCGACGTTCTGGCCCACCTACTCGACGCGAGCGAATTGGTCGAGTACCGAGCAAATTACGGCCGAACCATCGTCTGCGGCACAGGCCACATCGAGGGGTACACCGTCGGAGTCGTCATGAACGACGGAGTGCTCTTTTCGGAGGACTCCCTCAAAGCCGCCAACTTCGTCGAGCTGTGTTCACAGCGAGATATCCCACTGTTGTTCCTGCACAACGTCAACGGATTCATGGTCGGGAAGCAGTACGAAGCGGAAGGTATCGCCAAGCATGGAGCGAAACTGGTCAACGCCGTTGCCTGCGCGAGAGTTCCCAAGCTCAGCATCGTCATCGGTGGAAGCTACGGGGCGGGAAACCTCGCAATGTGCGGACGCTCGATAGGCCCTGACTTCATGGCCGTGTGGCCGAACGCCAAGACAACCGTAGTTGGTGCGGAACAAGCAGCATCGGTGATGGCCTTGATGAAGATCGAATCTGCGCGCACACGCGGAACTCCGCTCACAGAAGAGGAAATAGAGGAAATCAAGCGGCCGATCCGTGAAGGTTACGACCGGCAAGGGGAATCGGTTTACGTTGCGTCCAGGCTGTGGGTGGACGCGATCGTCGACCCGGTCGACACGCGATCCTGGGTTTCGCTCGCACTGTCCATGCTTCCCCGCAATCACGGAACAACGCGCTTCGGCGTATTCAGGATGTGAGCACAATGACTCGACTTCTCATCGCCAATCGAGGTGAAATCGTCACACGCATCGCGCGAACAGCCCGCCGCCTGGGCATGTCGGTAGTGACGATCTCCTCCCCCGTCGATTCACACGCACAGTGGCATCGCCTTGCCGATCACACGGTAATCCTGGACGGAGACCTTCCGTCTGAGTCCTATGCCAATTCGGATCAAATCATTGCGGCCGCCCTCGGCGCCGGGTGCGATGCCGTGCACCCGGGCTACGGATTCCTTTCCGAAGACTCCGATTTTGCTACCGCAGTCGTCGCTGCAGGGTTGACATTCGTCGGTCCGGCCGCTGAATCCATCGCAATGCTCGGCGACAAGGCGAGGGCGAAGAAGGCTGCCGCAGATGCCGGCATTCCGACGCTCAATGCGTGGGGTGAGGCAAGTGCCGATCCCGACATCATCATCGGTCATGTTCAGTCTCTCGACGTTCCGGTGCTGCTGAAACCGGTGTTCGGTGGAGGAGGCAAGGGGATGGTCCGCTTGCATCCGGGTGATGATGCCCGTGAGGTCATCACCTCCGCAATCGGGTTGAACAAAAGGAACTTCGGTCGCGGCGACCTCATGATCGAGACACTGGTGGAGCGTCCGCGTCACGTCGAGGTGCAGGTGTTGTTCGATTCCTACGGCACGGGAGTTCACTTCTTCACCCGCGAATGCTCACTTCAGCGTAGAAATCAGAAGATCATCGAGCAGGCACCGGCTACTTCCGTGCCCGAATCAGTCCTGGGTTCCATGCAGCACGACGCTCTCCGTCTTCTCGCAGGCGTCGGTTACGTGAACGCGGCGACCGTGGAATTCTTGGTCGACGCCGAAAACCGCTACTACTTCCTCGAAGTCAACACGCGCCTGCAGGTCGAACATACGGTCACCGAAGAAGTGACGGGCGTCGATCTCGTCGAACTGCAACTTGACATCGCCCTCGGCGCGCGCTTGCCTCTACAGCAGCGCGACATCGCACTGCGAGGCTTCGCGGTGCAAGCGAGAATCTACGCCGAGGATCCGTCCAACGGGTTTCGGCCCGCACCTTCACATTCCGTCAAGGTCTCCTGGCCGTCGAAGGTCCGCGTCGACAGTGCTTTCGAGGGCGTCGGCGCCATTCCGCCGTTCTACGATCCGATGATCGCAAAGGTGATAGCGCGGGGGCTGACACGGTCAGCGGCGCTGGAGTCGTTGGACCGAGCTTTGGCCCATGCGAGTTACTTCGGCGGAGCCTCGAACATAGGCTTCCTCCGATTGCTCTTGGCGACAACGGCTGTGCGCACGGATGACATTCACACTTCCTTCGTCGACGAGCACCTCACTCGATTGGTCCCGGATTCGGAGCAACTTCAGGCCACCGCCGCGGCTGTTGCGTTGGTATGGACTTCGGTCGAGGAACAGTTGCCGGTCACTACGTCGTCCTGGACCGGTGCTCACGGACTACACCGAGCCGCATTGCGCAGGGCGGGATCCGATCCGATCGGACGCGAACTAGTAGCTGACGGCCGAGTCGTAACGACAACGGTCATCTCGCAACGACGCGACCAGTGGATTGTCGACGCCGACGGCCGAAACATTTCCGTACTCGTCAGAGACGGAACCGAAAAAATGACCCTCAGTCTGGTCGCCGACGGATTGGCAACCACCGCTGGACGTCTCGGAGTCGGCACCGGCGCGTGGGTATGCGTCGGCGGTTGGACCGTTCCGGTGAGCGAGAAGATCTATACAGCAAAGGATTCCGAATCAGGGGACGGAGAGATCACTTCGAAGATGCCGGGAACTGTACTGGCTGTACTCCAGACTGGAACACGGGTATCGGAAGGTGATGTCGTTGCGGTCGTCGAAGCCATGAAGATGGAGACTGCCCTCCGCGCGTCCTCTCCTGGGACAGTCTCGGCGGTGAGTGTGACGGTAGGAGACGTCATTGATGCCGGGCAAGTGCTGGCAGCGGTTGCGCCGTGACCAAGGATTACCGCGATCGTGTGACTATCGTCGCGAAAACAACTGCTGGAAAGTATCTTTCATGACCTCGACAGAGGGCGGCGAGCGAGACTCGGTGATCGTATCCGCCCACGAACTTTTCAGATTGATTCGGTTGGGCCAGGCACCGGTCGTCATCACAGTTGTGCGCGAACAGACAACGAGTGCATCCGAGATCGTGAGTTCACCAAATCATGTCACTTTGTCGATCAGGGACTTTCAAGGCGAAGGTGGTGGAACTCGCGGAGATCGCCCCTTGCCTGATCTCGACATCCTCACGAAGACTCTCACAGATCGACACATAGGGGCCGACGCAGACATCGTCGTCTACAGTCCCGACGGCCCGCTGCTGGCCGCGCGTGCGTGGTTCACTTTGCACTGGGCGGGAAGGTCGGTGCGCTATCTGGACGGCGGAGTGGCGGCGTGGATGTCTGCGATCGAGCGGCAGACAGACGCGGACGGTCCGATAGCCAACGCGCCGATTCGTTCGGTAGAAGTATCGCCGGCCGACGCAGACGATGCCACGCGCGCGGCAACGACCGGCGTCTTGCTCGATTCTCGCAGTCCGAGCAGTTTCCACTTTCAAGGCCACATTTCCGGAGCAGTATCAGCACCTGCTCTCGATGTACTGGACGAAAGCGGTTTTCTGCTTCCCGACGCCGAGCTGCGAGAGCACTTCCGTCAGTTCGGGATCGAGAACGATACACACGTCGTGTCCTATTGCGGCGGCGGAGTTGCCGCTTCGCACAATGCACTGGCGCTGGCCGCGATCGGCATCAGTTCCGCGGTCTACATCGCATCGTGGTCGGGGTGGAGCGCCGACCCTGAACGACCCGTCTCCACTCGCATCCATCACACACCAAGGAATCCAGAGAAGCGATGACACGACAGATGATCCTCGGCGCCTACATGGTGTTCCCGAGCATGCACAGTGCAGGAATGTGGCGACATTCCTACTCGGAGAATTCCTTCGAGGACAGACAGTTGTACGAGCGATACGCACAGGCGGCCGAACGAGCAAAATTCGATCTGATACTGATACCTGAGCGCGTGCACTATGTCGACGGCCACACCAAATACGGTCTGCTGACCGGCTTTCAACATGATCCGACGCAACTTGCGGCGGTCGTGGCCGGCGCGACGAAACGAATTGGTCTCGGCGTGACGCTTTCGGCTAGTTTCAACAGTCCGTACAACTTGGCGAGGACCCTCGGCAGCCTCGACATACTCAGCGGCGGACGCGCAGCATGGAACATCGTCATGACGGCACCTGGCCCCGCGAACGACAACTTCCCCGAGGTCGACCGACTGCCCCGAGAGGAGCTGTACGAACGCGGAGACGAGGTCCTCGAAGCAACCACCGCACTTTGGTCGTCGTGGGAAGAAGATGCGGTTCTGGCTGATCGCGACAGCGGAATCTACGCAGATACGAGCAAGATTCATGCCGCCGATTACAAGGGCAAGTACCTGTCGGTACAGGGACCACTCACCCTGCCGCAATCACCTCAAGGCCGGCCGGTCTTCATCCAGGCGGGTGAATCCGCCAGAGGGCGCGAGTTCGGTGGGCGGTGGGCTGATCTGGTCTTTGCGATCGACCCGTTGGAAGAAGATCTTCGGGCGAAGCGCACGGCAATTCGCGGCTACGCGGAAGAGGCCGGACGCGACCCTGATTCGGTCCGCCTCGTCGCCGCTGTGCAACCGATAGTCGGCGAGACGTCGAGCATCGCGAAGGAACGGCAGGAGTATCTGCGATCCCTTATCCATCCGGATGCAGCAATCGAGTGGGTCTCCCACTCCGCAGGGCTCGACTTGTCGCAGTTCGATCCGACCACTCCGATTGCCGAGGTCCTCAACCGCGGTAAGGGCCCCTCACGTCGATTGGCACGCCTGATCGAATCCCGAAATCTCACCATCGCCGAAACCGCAGAGTTGTTCGCGCGCAATGATCTCACTCCCGAAATAGTCGGCTCGCCGCAGGAGGTAGCCGACGAGTTGACCCACCTCTTCGAATCAGGAGCGGCCGACGGCTTCATCCTCACCGCGACGCACTTCCCCAGAGGGCTTGACGACTTCACCAGTTCTGTTGTGCCACTGCTGCAAAAGCGGGGCGTGTTCCGGCGCGAATACACCGGCACGACCCTGCGGTCCCACATCTTCGATTCCACTCGCACTTCCACACGATGAACGGAACTCGGTCCATGACGACGTCGCGGTTTTCATCCATACAGATCCGAGTCGCCATCCTGGCGTCGACGCTTGCAGTTGCGACGGGTTGCAGCACTGCAACACCAGCTGCGAGCGCCGACTCCGAACCCACTTCCGGGGGCGATCTGACCTTTGCGATCAATACTTTTCCACCGTGCATCGACAAGACGTTGAACGGTCAGACCGCTACTGCGTTCCATCCCCTGTACGACAAACTCGTCGACCAGAACCTGGACACCGGGGAGATCGTGCCTTGGTTGGCGACGTCCTGGGAGGTCCAGAACGACGGTCGACGATTCGTCTTCGCTCTCCAGGACGGCGTGACCTTCAGCAACGGCGAGCGTCTGGATGCGCAGGTTGTCGCGGACAACTTCGAAAGCCAGAAGAGACTGGGAGACAGTGGCTTCGCGACCACTGCGAAGTCACATCTTGCAAACTTCACTGGAGCGGAGGTACTCGACGCTTCCACTGTCGCACTCAATTTCTCGGAACCGTCAGCGGGTTTCCTTCAAGCCGCACGCTCCGACACACTCGCCATCATCGCTCCGGAATCCTTGAAGAAGACGCCCGAAGAACGCTGCGCGCAGGGCGTTATCGCCTCGGGGCCGTTCGTGCAGAAGGAACTGGAGACCAATGCGAAGGTCGTTCTCGCTCGACGCGACGGCTATCGCTGGGGATCTTCACTCAACAAGAACAAGGGAGAGGCATATCTGGATTCGATCACCTTTTTGGTCGTCCCCGAGTCCTCGGTGCGGATCGGTGGCTTGACGTCAGGGCAACTGGACGCCGCGATCGACATTCCGAGCACAGACGTCGATCGCACACAGGCCTCCGGACTCACTGTCATTCCGTCAATAGCTGCCGGCATCAACGATTCGCTCTTGCTCAACCCCACGTTTGCGCCAGTGCTCGCGGACCTGAACGTGCGGCGTGCGTTGGTGAAGGGCATCGATACCCAACAGATCATCGACACCACTTACACGCCCAGTGACGAGATTGCACGAAGCATCCTGTCGGTGAAAGCGCCTGGGTACACCGATCTCTCGTCCGACTACACGTATGACCCGGAGGGTGCGAAGTCGCTACTGGAAGCCAGTGGATGGACAGTCGGCGGTGACGGACTTCGCACGAAGGGCGGTGAGAAGTTGACCGTGGAGTTGGCGTACCGCAACCACCTCCCACAATCGCAGTTCGAACTGATCCAGTCTCAGCTGCGTGACATCGGCGTCGCGGTGAACTTGCAACCTCGCTCGACTGCCGAGGACAACACTGCACGAACCGATGGCACATGGGAATCGATCTACTTCCAGAGTTTGCGTGCAGACGGTGACGTACTGCTGGTGTTCAGCCCCACTCTCGGCTCGACCAAAGGCATCGCCTCGACGCCTGAGCTGAATACGTTGCTGATCAAACAATCTCGAACCGTAGACGTAGATGCGAGGAACGGCGTGTTGAAAGAGATTCAGGAGTTGATTGCCGATCAGGCATTGGCGATCCCGTTGCACGCCTCCTCGTTGATCTTCGCGACGACTCCCGCAGTTCACGACTTGCGTATCCAGGCCGATCTCTACTCGGTGGACTTCGTGGATACCTGGAAGAGCTAGCTCGCACTTCGTCAACACATCAGCCTGTTTCGACTAAACCTCTTTGTGGAAGGAACCTCATGTTCACCCGCCCTCGCTCCGCGACGCTGTTGATCGCTACCCTGGCCACAGTTGCCCTCCTGGGTGCCGCTTGCGGAAGCCCAGATGAACAATTGACTGAGCAGCACTCCGGTGCAACAACATCCGGCATAAACTTGTCGTCCGAGCAGAACCGAATCACCACCGAGAAGGTTGATTCGATCGCAGCTAAGGTCCCTCAGGAGTTCCGAGACCGCGGCACGATCCGCATCACCGGCAATGCCGGAACCGCCCCTCCCTTACGCTTCTACGCCGACGACGACAAGACAGTCATCGGTTCCGAGACCGACTTCGCGTACTTGATTGCCGAGGTGCTCGGGCTGAAAATCGATCTTCAGGTTGCGGATTGGGCGCAGAATTCGGTGCGGATCGATTCGGGAGATGCTGATGCATTCGTCTCGAACGTGACGGTCACCGAGGAACGCAAGGAGAAGTACGATTTCGCGACGTACCGCCTCGACACTCTCGCTTTCGAGGTCAGGAAAGACAAGAACATCTCGCTCGACAAGCCGCGGGACATCGCCGGGCTGAAGGTCGGTGTCGGCGCCGCCACCAATCAGGAAGCGTTGCTGGTGAAGTGGAACGAGGACAACGTGGCGGCCGGTCTGGCTCCCGCTGAAATCACCGTGTACCAGAAGACCACTGACTACTACCTTCCCCTCTCGTCGGGTCGAATCGACGCATACTTCGGCCCGAACCCGTCATCCCAGTTCCACGCCGCCCAGACCGGTGAGAACGAAGTGATCGGTCAGTTCTCCGGCGCTGGAGAGGCTGCGTTGGGCCAGATCGGTGTATTGGTAAAGAAGGACAACGGATTGGTTCAGCCGATCAGTGAGGCAATCGATCATCTGATCGAAAACGGCACGTACGCTCAGGTCCTCGAGCGCTGGAAGATCACCAACGAAGCAGTGGACAAATCACTGGTCAATCCGCCTGGCCTCCCGAAGACGAACAAATAGGGAAAGGCGCGCTCAAACTCGTCTCGGGGCGACTATCTCGCCTGAACCGCGAGATCGACGGCGGACCATCGTATGCCTCGCCCGCTCCGTCGACCCGAGACCGTGCGCAGCGTGCTCCACCGACTTCATCGCTTCATCGAACATCGCCACACCCTTAATTTGTTGGGGTGAAGCCCATTGCTTACGAGTTCGGTGTGGCAGCCCCAGCGGACACGCAGTACCAGCTGTCTCCAAGATGATTCGAATGCTGAACTGGGAAGAACGCAGCAAGACAATGGAATCCGACCCAGGTGGTCAACCGAGTGCTAGCTTGGAGTTCCCGATTCAGGTCAGAGCAGGAGCTTCATCCATGAAACTGGCAGAGGCACTCGCGCTACGCAGTGACACCACTCGCAAGGTTGCGCACTTGCGCGAGCGGATCGTCGACAATGCACGCCACCAGGAGGGAGAAATTCCCGCCGAAGACGCTGCCGTCCTTCTCGAAGAGCTGACGTCAACTCTGAGCGAACTCGAACGGTTGATGCGCGCGATCAATCGAACCAATGCGCAGGCAATCCTCGGAAACGGCACTGTCACAGATGCACTCGCCCATCGAGATGTGCTGCGCCTGAGACACTCTGCAGTCAATGCCGCTGCGGACGCCGCGTCCGGGCGCGAAGAGCGAGGTTACGGTCGTCAACTCCGATCAGAATTGGTCTATGTCGCGGCAGTTCCCGTCACCGAACTTCGGGCAATCGCGGACGACCTCGCCCGCGAGATTCGTGAGGTCGATACACAGATTCAACGAACGAACTGGGAGGTGGATCTGATCGAGTAAGCACGGCAGCGTTGGAGCAGGTAGTCGTTCGGCGAAGCGAGCACACACCGCGACCGGCGGTCTATCCGGTCACCTCTGAGCGCGGCGGGCAGCGCACATACACATTGCAGCCCTGCACGTTGTACAGGTAAAGGTGCACTACGCACACATCACCACCACGTGCTGATCGTCGATAGACGAGGGCGGGTTCGGGGCATCCAGCACTGTCGGCGACTGCAGGTCGGTGCGTCTTCGATTGGGATGCAGGATGCGCCTCAGTAGCGCGAATAGTGCTGCATCTCCTCGCGATCTGCAGCGCAGATGCACTTTCGATCGAGACCGCGGTCGGCAGTCACTGCGCAGAAGCGAACTCCGAGCGGATCGTGGGATTCCATACTGTGCTGACACGCCGGGCAGATCGACGGCGTTTCCTGATCCGCGTCAGTCGACTCGGATTGCCCTCGTGCATTCGACACATCGGACGGGTTCGACGCCATACAGGCGCTCCAGTTCTCGGCCGTTCGACCACAGACCGGGTTGGCGTCGAGGACGACATGGCTTGACCGCGCATATTCGAATGACCCTCGACGTACCCCACGCTACTCGCTTCGGCACACCGGTTTGTACCAATTTCTGCCCACGCGACAATCCCGGTCGAGCAGGATAGAACTACTGCACGCACCATTTCCGTGCAGGATTCGAATTCGTGCAACATTCGTCGCGAAAGGGCTTCTCGTGAACACTTTCCAACGTGTATCCGCCGCCGTGAACGTAGTGGTCCAACCGCTGATCGGCGCTCCGATCGTAGGCAAACTACTCGGCCGTTCGATGACCGTCATCACCTACGTCGGCCGCAAGTCCGGTCGCACCTTCAGCGCGCCCGTGTCCTACAAACGAAAAGGCGACCATGTGACGATCGGGGTTGCCATGCCGGACAAGAAGAGTTGGTGGCGCAATTTCTATCCGGAACATGGTCCGATCGTTCTCCAACTGGACGGTATCGATCGCCCCGGCGAGGCACTCGCACATCGAAAAGGCAAGGGTGTCTACGTCTCCGTCGAACTCGCTCCCGTCGACTGAGCGGATCGAACAGACACCGGCACAATCACATTCAGCGCACACCCGCTACCTCACGAGATCGGGGTGATTCAGATCTCGTGACGGTCGGGACCTTTGGCTCTGTGCAATCGAGACTCGGTCTCGCACCCTTCGACGCGGGTTTTTTGTCGGCCATCGGTCGGACAACCCGATCCTGTCGGGACATTACCGTCCGGTAACATCGACGACAGGCGTGAGCTGGAAGAGGTGACCACCGTGACGATCGGCATCTATCTGGTCGACGACCACGAGATCGTCCGTCGTGGATTGGCAGACCTGTTGAATCAGGTATCGGGATTCAACGTCGTGGGCGAGGCGTCGTGTGTTCGCGAAGCCTCGGTCGGGATACCCGAATGCCGACCCGACG
The DNA here is from genome assembly GCF_042794945.1 of Rhodococcus sp. NPDC056506. NCBI lineage: Bacteria > Bacillati > Actinomycetota > Actinomycetes > Mycobacteriales > Nocardiaceae > Rhodococcus > Rhodococcus sp. NPDC056506. Next base: position 61,134 of record NZ_JBHTSW010000030.1, read on the forward strand.
TGGTTGTCATGGACGTCAGGCTTCCCGACGGCAACGGTGTTGAACTGTGCCGAGAACTGGCGTCGACCTATCCGAACGCGGCGACGTTGATGCTCACGTCCTACTCCGACGACGATGCCCTCCTCGACGCCCTGATCGCCGGCGCACGTGGATTCGTCCTCAAGAACATTCGCGGCCATGACCTCGTTTCGGCGATCCGTACAGTTGCTACCGGCAAATCGCTGTTGAATACGCAGGCGGTGATCGGTTTGGTGCGGCGCATCCGATCCGAGCAGGAATCGGGTACTGCGGCGGCCCTGTTGACCGATCAGGAACTATTGATCTTCGAGTTGATCGGCAAGGGACTGAGCAATCGAGAGATCAGCACGCACGCAGAGCTCTCGGAGAAGACAGTCAAGAACTACGTCTCACGCATCCTCGAGAAACTGGGCCTCGAACGCCGAACGCAGGCTGCAGTCTTGGCAACAAAGCTTCGCGCAGGCACTTCTCACCCGGATCCTTCGGGCCAGGCGACTACTCACCTGCTGACGCCGTCAGGCTCGCCCTTCTCCGCGACCACGGGCACGCACCATGCCAGGTAGCCGCGACGCTCTCATGCTCAGCCTATTCGGCGATATCGCTGGAAGCGCCGAGCTGGCTGCCCTGAACCCGAGTGCGATTCCCAAACTGCTGAGCGCCGTGTTGACTGTCGGATCCACCCTCCAGCTCGACGAAACCCTGCAACAGATAGTCGACGTCGCGCGTCATCTCCTCGAAGCGGACTACGGAGCGCTCGGCGTGAAGTCGCCCGACGGGCGCTTGTCGCGATTCATCCACTCGGGTTTGGATCAGGGTCAGGTTGCCAAGATCGGGCACCTTCCCGAAGGGCACGGACTGCTGGGCCTGGTCGTTCAGGAACCCTGCCCGGTTCGAACCGACCACATCTCCTCGCATCCGTCCTCGGCAGGGTTTCCGACCAATCACCCACCGATGGACACGTTTCTCGGCGTTCCGATCTTTGTCAGGGGAGAGGTGTTCGGAAGCATCTACCTCGCGGACAGCTCGGACCGGGCTGCATTCGACGATCGCGACGAGGCAGTACTCCAGATACTGGCAAACGCTGCGAGCATCGCCATCGACAACGCGCGCCTGTTCGAGGAATCCCGGACGCGGGAGGCCTGGCTCAAGGCAGTCGCCGCCGTCAATGCACGTCTTCTCAGTGGCGGATCGCGCGACGAGACGCTGGCCGAACTGGTTCGGACGACAAGGCATCTCACGGATGGAAATCTGGTGTGCGTCGTTCGCTACGACCTGGGCAGAGAGCCAGTAGTCCACGTCGCAGATATTGCCGATTCCCAGCCTTTCGCCGCGACCGGCTCTGCCGTCAATCTGTCCGGGACCGTGATCGACGACGCAGCGCGCAGCCGGCGACCGATCTCTGCACCACAGGGCAGTCCCGTTCCGGCACTGAATGTTTCCGGTGACGAATCTGTGATCGCACTCCCCCTCTCCGGAACCTCGTTCGGCGGCGGCGTTCTCTTCGCGTCACGCCGCAGCGACCGCCCGTGGGGAACAGAGGAGATCGAGCAATTGACGGCAATGGCAGACATCGCCTCTGTCACTGTCGAATTCGCTGAACAGCAACGAAAGGAAAGACTGATCGACGTGCTCGAAGATCGTGACCGCATCGCGCGTGACCTCCACGACCACGTCATTCAACAGTTGTTCGCCACCGGATTGAGTTTGCAGGGAGTACTTCAACGTCCAGGCGACGAGGCCACCGTTCGAACCGTTTTGGACACCTCTGTCGATCAACTCGACCGGACGGTCCGCGAAATTCGCACCGCAGTCTTCGACCTCCACACGAGCGAGATGTCCACTCCCACAAGCCTACGGCGGCGACTCCTCGACGCCGTCAACGGCCTGTCCGGCCACTCGCCGATCACTCCCAGCGTCACTTTCGAGGGAACCATCGACAGTTCCGTCCCGGCTCGACTAGCCCCGCACGCCGAAGCCGTTGTGCGCGAAGGCTTGAGCAATGCTCTGCGACATGCCCATGCCGATGCCATCGACGTCACCATCCGTGCCACCGAGGAGCTTGTCATCAGCATCGTCGACGACGGTGTGGGTATCGACCAGGCAACCAGAATCCACGGTCTCGACAACCTTGCGACCCGCGCTCGTCAGTGCGGAGGCTCGAGCAACATCACCAGCGAGAACGGTGTCACCGAGTTGGTGTGGCGCGTTCCGCTGAGCCGAAGGCCGAGCCTGTTACCGAGTCACGATCGTTGAGCGTCAGAGCGGAGATAGTCGAGCCTTCAGCAGACAAAACTCATTACCTTCTGGGTCCGCTAGGACATGCCACTGCTCCTGCCCTGTCTGGCCGATGTCAGCCGGGCGCGCACCGAGACCCAGTAGTCGTTCGAGTTCGGCCTCCTGATCGCGATCGGTAGCGTTGACGTCAATATGCAGGCGAGGCTTACCCTTCTCCGGTTCGTCTCTGCGACTGAGGATGATCGTCGGCTGTGGACCGCCAAAGCCTTCGCGTGGGCCGATCTCCAACGAACCGTCGTCCATTCGATCGAGCACGACGAAGTCCAGGACCTCGCACCAGAACCGGCCCAGCACCTCGGGTTCCCGGCAACCGAGCACCAGTTCACTGATGCGACACGCCATGACGATCTCGCTTTCTTTCCGCCCGTGAAGACAACTCTCTCGACCGTACCGGACCACGTGATCTACGCCATGCCTCTGTTCCGATCCTAGGGACCTTTTCCCCTCGTCCGAGTTCCCGGTCGCCACGATCATTGCGTTATGTTCCACAGTCCCAGGCATTCTCGGTATTTCGTCACGTCGATTCTCGTAGGCGGCCGTCGTGGTTGATCTAGCACCCCGGCCGGTAGGTGAGGTCGATACGCACGCCGATGCGATTCCCCGAACCGCTCCGAAGGGTTCGAAACTGGTCGAGATCCTCAGGACCACCGATCACAAGATGATCGGCCTGATGTACATCGTGACATCGTTTGCCTTCTTCTTGATCGGCGGACTGATGGCGCTACTCATGCGCATGGAATTGACCGTTCCGGGAATGCAATTCCTGTCCAACGAGCAGTACAACCAGTTGTTCACCATGCACGGAACGATCATGCTCCTGCTGTACGCGACCCCGGTCTTCTTCGGATTCGCCAACTACCTCATGCCACTGCAGATCGGGTCGCCGGATGTGTGTTTCCCGCGACTCAACGCATTCAGCTACTGGCTCTATCTCTTCGGCGGCCTGATCGCCTCCGCCGGATTCGTAACACCTGGCGGTGCGGCAGATTTCGGCTGGACCGCTTACGTGCCGCTCACCAGCGAACTCCACTCCCCCGGCATGGGCGCCGACCTGTGGATCATCGGTCTCACGCTCGGCGGCGTCGGCACCATTCTCGGCGCAGTCAACATCGTGTCGACGATCGTCTGCCTGCGTGCCCCTGGGATGACGATGTTCCGCATGCCGATCTTCACGTGGAATGCGCTGGTCGCCAGCATGCTGATTCTCCTCGTTTTTCCGCTGCTCGCTGCCGCCTTGATCGGGCTGTGGGTGGATCGTCATCTGGGTGCGCACCTGTTCGACCCCGCCACCGGTGGAGTCATGTTGTGGCAGCACCTGTTCTGGTTCTTCGGCCATCCCGAGGTCTACATTCTGGCGCTGCCCTTCTTCGGCATAGTCTCGGAGATCTTCCCCGTCTTCAGCCGCAAGCCGATCTTCGGATATACCGGGTTGGTCTACGCAACGCTGGGAATTGCGGCACTGTCGATCGCGGTGTGGGCACACCACATGTACGCAACCGGCGCCGTTCTCCTCCCGTACTTCTCGTTCATGACCTTCCTGATCGCAGTTCCCACCGGAGTCAAGTTCTTCAACTGGATCGGAACGATGTGGAAGGGGCAGTTGACCTTCGAATCGCCCATGCTGTTCTCCGTCGGCTTCCTGGTCACATTCTTGTTCGGCGGACTCTCCGGCGTGATTCTTGCCAGCCCGCCCTTGGACTTTCATGTCACCGACTCGTACTTCGTCGTCGCACACTTCCATTACGTCCTCTTCGGAACGATCGCCTTCGCGACATACGCCGGAATCTATTTCTGGTTCCCGAAAATGACCGGCCGGATGTTGGACGAGAAGCTCGCCAAGATCCACTTTTGGTTGACCCTGATCGGCTTTCACGCAACATTTCTCGTCCAGCATTGGCTCGGCGCCCAGGGTATGCCTCGGCGGTACGCGGACTACCTGCCGTCGGACAATTTCACTCTTCTCAACACGATCTCGACCATCGGCGCGTTTGTGCTCGGAGCCTCGACGATTCCGTTCATCTGGAATGTTTTCAAGAGCTACCGCTACGGCCGAATTGTGACCGTCGACGATCCCTGGGGGTTCGGAAACTCGCTCGAATGGGCGACGTCCTGCCCGCCACCGCGACACAACTTCACCGAACTCCCCCGAATCCGCAGTGAGCGGCCCGCATTCGAACTGCACTACCCCCACATGGTCGAGAGAATGCGCGACGAAGCGCACGTCGGACTGCTTGGCCACAAGTCGGTTTCCGAGGTAAACACCAAGGTGAAACAACATGAATGACGGCACGAAGTACCGAGCCTGGGCAGAAAAGCAGCAACACGAACGCCGAGCGAAACCCGGCCATCTTCTCGCCCCGGTGCTTGTGCTCATGTTCGCTGTCACGACGCTCGTGTGGTTGCCCCTGACGACTGCCGCGTGCTCGATAGTCGTCTCAGGATTGCTGTTCGGCACTGTCCTGCAAGCTAGTTCGCATTCAACAGACACAGCTCGAGGAGTTCACGATGAAGCCCGAACTATCGACTGACCTCATCACCTCGGAGTGGTCCGCGGACGGAGCGGTGGTCGTGTGCATCGACGGATCCCCGCTGCGCCCCGACGTGATCACGTGGGCGGCCGAGTTCGCGCATCGCCACAGTCTCTGGATGCGAATAGTTTTCGTAGCCCCGTTCACCGCCGATCCGAACACCTCGGCGTCACCGACCGGCCTGTTCATGGAAGCCATTCAGATCGCCGAGTCGGTGTCGCCAGATCTTCGGATCCGGACCGATCTGATCTCCGGGGAGAACACCGCAATCCTCACCGCGTTGACGTCCGAGGCCGCCTTGATCGTCGCACCACAGGACGATCCCGCCGCACCTGGACCGACATGTTCGTTCGCAAGAGTCGGAACACCGCGTGAAAGCAGCGCTGCGGCAGCCTTGCCGGTTGTCGTCGGTTTGGACGGAAGCGCCTACAGCGAAAGCGCTTTGGCAATCGCATTCAAGGAAGCGGACGCAGTGAACACCGAACTTGTCGTCGTACATGCTGCCTCGCCCGAAGCCGAGCTGCGTCGAGACTTCGCATCCGGGCACGCGCCCCAGCACCCGACGCCGCTGACGTGGCAACTGTCAGGTTGGGCCTCGCTCTACCCTGGCGTCACCATCCGTCAGATCGAATTCGACGGCCCTTCGGTAGCGATTCTGGAACAACTCTCCACCGAGGCAAGGCTTCTCGTCGTAGGTCGGCGTGGTCGAGGCTCGTTCGACGACGCCGGTCTCGGCACGACGAGCAGTGCGATGATTCGAAAAGCACACTGCCCGGTCATCGTTGCGAGCGAAGCCTGAATCAGATACTCACCCGGTCAGAAGCCGTAGCTGTGGATGGGTGCGAGCTGACCGGCGTGATGGGCTTCGATCACGAAACGCTCGTGGTCGACCAGCTTCTCCGGGAGTTCGTCAACCGGCCACCACCGCAGATCTGCAGATTTCAACGGCTCCATCCGGCGTGGTTCACCCGACCACGTACGGCATTCGTAGAAGAAGTCCACTCGATGATCCACTGGTTCAATCCCTGCCGCGTGACGGCGATGCAACACGGTCAGCGGTTTCAGTTCCGAGGAAAGCAACTCAACGCCAATTTCTTCCGCAGCCTCCCGAATGGCAGCGTCGAGTGCCGACTCCCCCAGTTCGACGTGTCCCGCAGCCGCGTGAGCCCAGTATCCGTCCATGAATCCCGTGCCCTCGCGCAATTGCAACAGCACCTCCGGGCGTTGTGCCAGGTTGCTTCGACAGAACATCACGTACACCGCTGGTACCAGCGCAAATTGATCGGCCACACGACCACGCTATCGTGCGCGTGAAATGACGGCGCCCCGCCCGAAAAAACACGCCGGGGGCCGTCGACGAACAGCTGGAGAAGTTTGTGTGTCTTATAAAAAAAAAC